>CAMBDR010000082.1 GCA_945864765.1 Janthinobacterium lividum
TAATACAATCGGCGGATGAATCGAAATCGCCACAAAAATCAAGACCACCACAAATACCATGATAAAGGGCACGGCTTTGCCGAAATTCACGTCTTTAAAACTGTAAAACGGCACATTGGTAACCATGGTTAACCCGGCAAACAAGGTAATGACCCAAGACACCCAGGATACCCATAGCGGATGTTGCTCAGTAAAACCACTGTCCACCATGACATAAATAAAGCCCGCTACCAAGGCCGCAGCCGCCGGGCTGGGCAAACCTTGAAAATAACGCTTATCGACCACCGCAATATTGGTATTGAAACGAGCCAAACGCAGGGCGGCACCGGCACAGTAGACAAAAGCCGAAAGCCAGCCTAATTTACCCAGGTCTTTCAAGGCCCAAACATACATCACCAAGGAGGGGGCGGCACCAAAATTGACCATATCGGACAAACTATCGTACTGTGCGCCAAATTCGCTTTGGGTATTGGTCAAACGGGCGATCCGGCCATCCAGACTATCGAGAATCATGGCGATAAAAATCGCGATGGCGGCGTTTTCAAATTTTTGATTCATTGCCATGACGATGGCATAAAAGCCGCAAAACAAGGCGGCGGTGGTAAAGGCATTGGGTAACAGGTAAATACTTTTGTGACGATTGCGTCCGGGCGCGTCCGCAATGCCTTCATTATCCGCCGTGTTCGTCGTGTTTGCACTGGCATTGCGCGCAGGCTTGGGCGTTTGGTGAAGTTTGGCTTTGCGGCGATTGAATACTGCCATACAGAGATTCCGTTTTCAGATAAAAAAGTTCAGAAGGCTTATTACATATGCGTTGCATACGTGTTGCCTACGCATTTGCTACGCATTGCGTATTATAACCTCCCCAAAATGCAATGAGGCAGTTACCTGCCCCATTGTTTTGAACCATCACCACGAAAACAGATTAGTTCTTGCTTTGATCCACTAATTTATTTTTGGCAATCCAAGGCATCATGGCACGCAAAGTCGCGCCCACTTGTTCAATTTGATGCTCGGAAGTCAGGCGACGACGGGAAATCAGGGTCGGTGCGCCCGCCTTGTTTTCCAGAATAAAACTCTTCGCGTATTCGCCGGTTTGAATATCTTTCAGGCATTGGCGCATCGCATCCTTGGTGGCATCGGTGACGATTTTCGGGCCAGTCACGTATTCGCCATATTCGGCATTATTCGAAATCGAATAATTCATATTGGCAATACCGCCTTCATAAATCAAATCAACAATCAATTTTAATTCGTGCAGGCATTCAAAATACGCCATCTCCGGTGCATAACCACCTTCAACCAGAGTTTCAAAACCGGCTTTAATCAATTCCACCGCACCGCCACACAGCACCGCTTGTTCACCAAACAAATCGGTTTCGGTTTCTTCGCGGAAATTGGTTTCGATAATCCCGGCACGGCCACCGCCGTTGGCCATCGCATACGAGAGTGCAATATCACGCGCCGAACCGGATTTGTCCTGGTACACGGCGATCAAATGCGGTACGCCGCCGCCTTGGCTATAAGTGCCGCGCACGGTGTGGCCGGGGGCTTTGGGTGCGATCATGATCACGTCCAGATCGGCACGCGGTACAACCTGGCCGTAATGCACATTAAAACCATGGGCGAATGCCAACACTGCGCCTTGTTTGGCGTGCGGGGCGACGTTTTCATTGTAGACCTGGGCGATATTTTCATCAGGCAACAAAATCATGATGACATCGGCTTCTTTCACCGCATCATTCACTTCAGCAACGCGCAAACCAGCGTTTTTGGCTTTATCCCACGAGGCACCACCTTTGCGCAAGGCAACGGTAACTTTACAACCGGAATCATTCAGGTTTTGCGCATGCGCATGGCCTTGCGAACCGTAACCGATGATGGTGACGTTTTTGTTTTTGATCAGGGACAAATCACAATCTTTATCGTAAAAAACTTTCATTATATTTTCCTAAAATGGGTTTGGTATAAATCATACTTTTAAAATGCGCTCGCCCCGACCGATGCCGGAACCACCAGTACGCACTGTTTCGAGAATCGATGCAGTATCAATCGATTCGATAAACGCATCGAGCTTGCCTTTATTACCTGTTAATTCAATGGTGTAGGTTTTTTCAGTCACATCGACGATGCGACCCCGGAAGATATCAGCGGTACGCTTCATTTCTTCCCGTTCTTTGCCCACCGCACGCACTTTGATAAGCATCAGTTCGCGTTCGATATGCGCGCCTTCGGTTAAATCCACCACTTTCACCACTTCAATCAGGCGATTCAAGTGCTTGGTGATTTGTTCAATCACATCGTCCGAGCCGGAAGTCACAATCGTCATGCGTGATAAGGTGGGGTCTTCGGTCGGTGCTACCGTTAAGGTTTCAATATTGTAAGCACGTGCCGAAAACAAACCCACTACCCGCGACAGCGCACCGGCTTCATTTTCCAACAAAACAGAAATGATATGTCGCATGATTAAAGATCCTCCGAACCCATGAGCATTTCAGTCAAACCCTTGCCAGCTTTCACCATGGGCCACACATTTTCCGACTGATCGGTAATGAAATTCATGAATACCAACCTGTCTTTCATGGCAAACGCGTCACGCAACGCACCATCCACATCGCCCGGCTTTTCGATTTTCATACCGACATGGCCGTAAGACTCGGCCAGTTTGGAAAAATCAGGCAAGGAATCCATATACGATTCCGAATAACGGCCCGCATAATCAATTTGCTGCCATTGCCGCACCATACCAAGAAAACGGTTATTCAATAAAATAATCTTGGGGGTGAGATGGTATTGCTTGCAGGTGGCCAATTCCTGGATACACATTTGAATCGACCCTTCGCCCGTAATACAGGCCACGGTGGCATCCGGGTTGGCCATTTGCACGCCCATGGCATAGGGCAAGCCCACGCCCATGGTGCCCAAACCGCCAGAATTAATCCAACGCCGGGGTTTTTCAAACGGGTAATATTGGGCGGCCCACATTTGATGTTGCCCCACATCGGAGGTAATGAAGGCGTCACCCTTGGTGACTTCCCACAATTTTTGCACCACCGCTTGCGGTTTGATCACATCGGGTGAAGTGGCATAGGCCAAACAGTCGCGCTTGCGCCATTCGTTGATTTGCTTCCACCAGCTTGATACCGGATGCGCTGGCGCGCGGGTTTCCATGGCATCGAGTTGGGCCAGCAATTCTTGCAATACATCCTTGACGTTGCCGACGATGGGAATATCGACTTTAACACGCTTTGAAATCGACGAAGGGTCAATATCAATATGGATAATCTTGCGCGGATTGGTAGCAAAATGCTTGGGGTTACCGATCACACGGTCATCGAAGCGCGCACCCACAGCGATCAAGACATCGCAATGTTGCATGGCCATATTGGCTTCGTAATTACCGTGCATGCCAAGCATGCCCATAAAGTGCTCGCTGGAGGCGCGATAGCCGCCCAAGCCCATCAGGGTGCTGGTGCAGGGAAAGCCCAGGCGATCCACCAATTTATTCAGTTCCGCCGCTGCATTGGCTAAAATCACGCCGCCACCGGTATAGATAACCGGACGTTCGGCTTGCAATAACAATTGCACTGCTTTGCGGATTTGCCCGGAATGGCCTTTATCGACCGGGCGATAAGAGCGCATGTCCACCTCTTTGGGATACACAAAGGCGCATTTTGTATTGCTGATGTCTTTGGGAATATCCACCAATACCGGGCCAGGGCGGCCAGTACGGGCGATATAAAAGGCTTTTTTCATGGTGCTAGCCAAGTCTTTGACATCTTTCACCAGAAAATTATGTTTGACGCAATGCCGGGTAATGCCCACCGTGTCGCATTCCTGAAATGCATCCTGACCGATGGCATGGGTTGGCACCTGGCCAGATATCACCACCATCGGAATCGAATCCAGATAAGCTGTGGTTAAACCGGTGACGGCATTGGTCACGCCCGGGCCAGAAGTGACCAGCGCAACACCCACTTTTTGCGAACTACGGGAATAAGCGTCAGCGGCGTGAACTGCCCCTTGCTCATGGCGCACTAAAATGTGCTGAAACTTGTTTTGCTTGTAAATAGCGTCGTAAATATAAAGTACCGCACCGCCCGGATAGCCGAACACGTGTTCCACGCCTTCTGCCTCCAAACACCGTACTACAATTTCCGCGCCCGTTATTTCAGTATTCGGGTCCATATTCATTTTTATGTCCTTTCAAGGTCCATTGGAGATTGATCGGATGCTCTGGCCTGTCGAATTCTCAGTCAGGTTGTAGCGTTCTGATATTCCTTTATCATGCGCCAACGGCATTTTCGGCAGCTACCCGTAGATAGTGTTTCAAATGACGCAAGAACGCAAATCGTTCAATCAGGTTTCTACTAACCCTCTCTAAGACTCTCGCGCTTGTGACGCGGGCAAGGAGCAAACTGCCTAGCTATAAGGGCGTTTCGTTAAAATGATGCATTGTGGGCAAAACTTAACAAAACCATCATGCCTCGTTATTGCGAGGCGAATGACACGTTACTGCGTCGCACCATTTTGGTCAAGTCAAATTTAACGAATAAAGCTGTAAATGTGCCGTTTTTGTGCAAAATTGCTGAAAAAACACATAATTCAACCAGAATATCTTAGTACACAGCAATGTAAAGCGGTACAATGACGACGCATTTGAACCGCCATGTATCGCCATGGTTCGCCCTTGTAGCATTCATCCCACAATTCCTTTAAGCACGCATTGACCCGGCATCGATTTTATTAGCATGGCAACCGACAAAGAACTTTCTGATTTCCTCATAAGCGTGGAACGACGCGCTTTCAAGCAAGCCGTGTATGCCGTGCGCAAAGACGAGGCAGCGTTGGATATTGTCCAGGATGCCATGATCAAGCTTTCCGAAAAGTATGGCGACAAGCCCGCCGCAGAACTACCGATGCTATTTCAGCGTATTTTGCAAAACACGATGAATGATTATTTCCGTCGTGAAAAAGTGCGCAATACCTGGGTCAGTTTATTTTCCAGTATGGGCGGTTCACAGGAAGACAGCGATGACTTCGATCTGTTAGAATCACTGGAAGCACAAGAAGGTAGTGTGGCGGCAGAATCGTCGGCAGACAAAGTTGAACGTATGCAAGTTTTGCAAATGATCGATGATGAAATACAAAAGCTGCCAACACGTCAACGGGAAGCGTTCCTTATGCGTTACTGGGAAGATATGGACGTCGCTGAGACAGCGGCGGCAATGGGCTGCAGCGAAGGAAGTGTTAAAACGCATTGTTCACGCGCAACACACGCCTTGGCTCAGTCGCTCAAAGCAAAGGGGATACACTTATGAAAAACCAAACGAAATTTGATTCAGGCTTTAATGAAGTGGACTTTGCCTCCAAAGTTCGTCAGGCATTGAATGAAAATCTGAATAATTTGCCATCTTCCGCCACCGGTCGGTTGGCATTGGCACGTCAAAATGCGGTCGCCCGCAAAAAGAAGAGTACTGCCCCCGCCTTCCAACCTGTATTTATTCCACAACTGGCCAATTCAGGTTCCGGGCGCAAAGCAGGCATGCCGATGTGGAGCCGCATGGGCGTTATTCTCCCTTTATTGGTGTTAGCCGCAGGTTTGATTGGCATTTATCAATATGAGGCACAACAGAGTATTAATGAAACGGCTGATATCGACGCCTTGGTACTGGCTGACGAATTGCCGATTTCCGCTTATCTTGATCATGGTTTTAACGCCTTTTTGACCAAGCCGGATGCGACATCGTCAGGTACAGCTCAGTACGGAGAATAAGTGTGGTCGATTTTTTAAACACCACACGTCCAAACCAAAGTACTCCAAAAATATTGCGCAGTGCTTTGCGCAGTGCTTTGCGCAGTGCTTTGATTTGTGCTTGCATTAGCTTATTCCTGCTTCATTTTTCAAATGCTGCCTGGGCTCAGGCAGCATCAACCCCCACCTCCAGCGCCGCCGCAGCCAATTCTGCAAGCAAATCCGCCCCCGGCGCGAGCGCAATGGCACCAACAACCAAGACTGCATCGTCTGGCACCAAGGCTGCCATCCCCACCAAGCCACCCATACCTGCTATTAATTTGCTCACCCCGTCAAGTGGCCCGGCTTGGCGCGATCTGACGCCGGCACAACAACAGGCACTTTCGCCCCTAAACTCCGAGTGGAATAAATTAGGCCCGGCGCGCAAGAATAAATGGCTGCAAATTGCCGAGAAATACGCCAAAATGACCCCGGATGAGCAACAACGCTTGCAAGAGAAAATGCGCGACTGGGCCAAAATGACGCCAGAGCAACGGCGTACTGCACGAGAAAACTATACCAATAGCAAAAAAATTGCGCCCGTGCAAAAAACCGAAAAATGGCAAGAATATCAACAACTGCCCGAAGAGCAAAAGAAGAAGCTTGCGGCGGATGTACCTGTAAAAAAACAGGTCACCAATATCCCCTCGCCTTCGACTGCGGCCAACAATAAGGTCGGTTTGCCCTTAAAATCGGTAACGCGCCCGACTTCGGTGCCCTCGCTTAAACCCAAGCCAAAACTTACCCCGAATGCGGCTGCAAGTACGGCGGCGAGCGCGGCGGCGAGCGCGGTTGCAAGTACGGCTGCAAGCGCGGTTGCAAGTACGACTGGGAGCGCGACGGCGAGCGGTGTCGCAAGTGCCTTAAGTTCGGCGAGCGTACCTGCTGGCACGGTAAGCACACCCGCCAGTGCGGCTGCAGCCAGTGCTGCTGCCAGCGCCAGCACAACATCCACTGCCCCTCAATCCAGTCAAACCAAATAAGCTGTGCAAACTTATCCAACCCCGCGCCTGCGTCGGCGCTTGATGGCCATGATTTACGAAGGCTTGATTCTTTTTGGACTGTGCTTTGTCGTTGCAGGCATTTTTGACATTAGCACCGATAGCCGCCACGCACTCAAATTACGCCATGCGCGCGAAGCATTGGTGTTTATGGCAATTGGCATTTATTTTATCTATTTTTGGCTCAAAAATGGCCAAACCCTACCCATGCAAACCTGGCGTATTAAATTGGTTTCCGCCGATGGCAAGCCAGTCAGCCCACGCCAGGCGGTGCTGCGTTACCTGTTTTCATGGTTGTGGTTCATGCCGGCCATACTGCTTTGCTGGGCGCTGGGCTTAAAATTTCCTGTGATTTTCGCCGTCATAGGATTGGGTATGGTGCTGTGGGCAATGGGAATTTGGCTGGACCCGGATCGGCAATTTATCCATGACCGGATGGCAGGCACACGCCTGATTCAGGTATCCGCTATGCCCTTGCCTGCGCGCGCAGGCAAGGAACCCTGAATCTGTTACCCGAAATACGCGATCACTTGATCACCCGGTAGCAAGGGGTATAGGTTTTACCGGGTAATTTCATGCGTTGCTGCTTGACAAAAGAAGTCAGCAACGCATCCATTGGTTCAGCAATTTCCGGGTCGCCACGGATTTCAAAATGGCCAAATTGCTCAATCGCACGGATACCATCATCTTTCACATTGCCCGCCACCACACCGGAAAACGCGCGCCGTAAATTGGCTGCCAACAAATGGTTGGGTTGATTTTTATGCAGCATCAAATTGCGCATATTCTCGTGAGTGGGAATAAACGGGCGTTGGAATTCCGGATCGATGCGCAACATCCAGTTATAGTAATAGGCATCGCTATGATCTTTGCGGAAAGCGCGCACTTGCTTAATGCCTTCCTGCATTTCGCGCGCCACCGCTTCCGGGTCATCAATGATAATTTTGTAATGGCTTTGTGCTTCCAGCCCCAGGGTATCGGCAATAAATTGATCGACCTGCTTAAAATAATCGCGTGCTGATTCCGGCCCGGTAAACACCAGCGGAAACGGTAGCTTGGCATTATCGGGGTGCAGTAAAATACCGAGTATGTATAAAATTTCTTCGGTGGTGCCCGCGCCGCCGGGAAACACCACAATCCCATGGCCCAGGCGCACGAAGGCTTCCAGACGCTTTTCGATATCCGGCAAAATCACCAGATCATTGACGATAGGGTTCGGTGATTCGGCGGCAATAATGCCCGGTTCAGTAATACCGATATAGCGACCGGTACTGATGCGCTGCTTGGAATGACCAATCGCCGCCCCTTTCATTGGCCCTTTCATGGCACCCGGCCCGCAGCCGGTACAAATATCCAGACCGCGCAAGCCCATTTCATAGCCGACAATTTTCGAATAATTATATTCCTCCCGACTAATCGAATGGCCGCCCCAGCACACCACCAGATTCGGGCTAATTTGAGTACGCAGTAAATTGGCATTGCGCAAAATATGAAATACTGAATCGGTAATACCTTCGGTGGTATTTAAATCAAATTTACTATTGCCATTGATTTCATCGCTGACATAAATAATATCGCGCAACACGGCAAACAAATGCTCGTGGATGCCTTTAATCATTTTGCCTTCAACGAAAGCAATTGCCGGGGCACCGCGAATATCGAGCTTGATGCCGCGCTCACGCTGCACAATACTGACATCAAAGGTTTTATAACGCTCCAACAACTCTTTACCATCATCCATGGTGCTACCGCAGTTGAGTACCGCCAAACTACAATTGCGGAAGATGGTGTATAAACCGCCCTGACTGGTATCGAGTAGTTTATTCACCTCCGATTTGGAGAGCACGTCCAAGCGCCCTTCTGGCGCAATTAAGGTATCCACGACATCGTATTTCATGATTTTTCTCTCTTTGCAAGAAGGCTAGTGTCGAAGACTTACATCAGCGAATTGATGAAGCAAATTCATTGAGCGGATTCAGAAAGCATTAATTAATTTCCCGCACCCGGTGGCATGCTACCAGTCTACCCTCAAATGGTTGCAGAACTGGTGCTTCTTGTCCACATTGCGCCTTAGCATGGGGGCAACGTGTATGAAAGGCGCAACCTGCAGGCGGACGCAAGGGTGACGGCAGCTCACCGCTGAGAATAATCTTTTGCTGGCGCTGGGCCGGATCGATATGCGGCGTGCTCGCCATCAGGGCTTGCGTGTACGGATGCAGCGGTCGGTCAAACACATTTTTCTTGCTGCCATGCTCGACCGTTTTACCAAGATACATGACTAATACATCGTCTGCAATATGTTCGACCACGGCCAGATTATGCGAGATAAACAAGTAAGCCAAGCCTGTGCTTTCTTGCAAGTCCATTAGCAAATTTAAGACCTGCGCCTGGATTGATACATCCAGCGCCGAGACTGGTTCATCGGCCACAATCACTTGTGGGCTGGTCATCAGGGCGCGCGCAATGGCGATGCGCTGGCGCTGGCCGCCCGAAAACATATGCGGATAGCGCGCCGAAAACTCGGGGCGCAAACCCACTTGCGCCATCATGGCTTGCACTTTTTCCCGCCGCGCATTGGCATCGAGGCCAGTGTTGATGATGAGCGGCTCTTCCAACATGGCCGCCACTTTTTTGCGCGGGTTGAGGCTGGCATACGGGTTTTGAAACACCATTTGCACCAAAGGGCGTACCCGTTTTAATTCGGCCTTGCCGGCGTGGGTGATATTTGAACCACCCAGGATGAGTTGCCCACCCGTGGGCTGTTCGATCATGGTGATCTGGCGCGCCAGGGTCGATTTGCCACAACCGGATTCGCCCACTACGGCCAAGGTTTTGCCACGTTCCAGAGCAAACGATACCCCGTCCAGCGCGCGCGCGGTTTGTTTGGGCTGAAACAAGCCTTGCGCCACCTTGTAATGTTTGCTCAGATTATCGGCCTGTAATAACACATTCGGCACATTGAGGACGTTGGGCGCTTTGGCCTGATTTTTGATCTCGCTCATGCTTGTGCCTCATTCCAATGGTTACCCGGCTGACCATTTTCTGTCAGCGGAAAATGGCAGCGTACTTCACGCACGCCATCGCTGTGCCGCGCCAGACTTGGCCGGGTGCTGTGGCAAATGGCTTTGGCGTAAGTGCAACGAGGCGCAAGCAGGCAACCGCTTGGCCGATCATATTGTCCTGGCACCACGCCCGGTATGGTTTGCAAGCGTTTTTGCCCGACATTGTGCTCGGGTAAAGCCGCCAGCAAGGCTTGGGTGTAAGGGTGCTGCGGCTTGGAAAAAATTTCCGGCACGGGCGCAGTTTCCAGCACCTGGCCCGCATACATGACGACCACGCGCTGCGCGGTTTGTGCCACCACGCTCAAATCATGGGTGATCA
>CAMBDR010000083.1 GCA_945864765.1 Janthinobacterium lividum
CGCATGTTGTTCACCGTTCTTGCTGCGCTTTTTGTACTCACCCCATTCAAAGGTGACCAGTTTGGCTTTGACGCCGATCTTGGCCCAGTCAGCCTGTAACAGTTCGGCCATGCGCTTGCCATCCGGGTTGTACGGACGGCTCACTGGCAAGTACCACAAATCCATTTCAAAGCCATTGGGCAACCCGGCTTTGGCCAGCAATTCCTTGGCCTTGGCCAGATCGTAAGCATAATCCTGCACCTTGTCGTTGTATGACCACATGGTGGGTGGCAGTGGATTTTTCGCGGCCTGGCCTGCGCCCAGATACACTGCACTCAAGATACTCTTCTTGTCCACCGCCATGGTCAGCGCCTGTCGCACCAACTTGTTATCGAAGGGTTTTTTCTCGACATTGAAGGCGATATAGCCAATGTTCGAGCCTTCTTGTGTGGCCAGTTTGATGTTGGGATCTTTTTTCATCAATTCGATATCGGCCGGTTTAGGCAATGCCATCATCTGGCATTCATTGGCCTTGAGTTTTGCTACCCGCACCGAAGGTTCGGGTGCGATGGTGTAGATCAGCTTGTCGAGCTTGGGGCGGCCATTCCAGTATTGGTCAAAGGCCTGATAGCGTATCGTTGCATCTTTTTGATAGGACACGAACTGGAACGCGCCCGTACCAATCGGTTCACGATCAATCACTTCCATGGTGCCGGCCGCTTTCATTTTATCGCCATATTCGGCTGACAAAATCGACATGAAGTTCATCGCCACATTCGAGATGAAGGGCGCTTCTGCCACCTTGAGCACGAAGCGCACGGTATAGTCATCGACTTTTTCAATCCGGTCCACAATCTTGGCCATGCCCATGTCTTCGTAATAGGCATAGGATTGGCCTGGTGTCACATTACGGAACGGATGTTTGGGGTCGGACATGCGGGTGTACGAGAAAATCACGTCATCGGCATTAAAATCACGCGTGGGTTTAAATTTGGCATTGCTATGCCATTTCACGCCCTTGCGCAATTTGAAGGTATAGGTTTTGCCATCGGCTGATTCACTCCACGACTCGGCCAGTGCCGGAATCACCTTGCTGGTACCATTTTCAAATTGCACCAGCCGATTATAGATCGGCACTGCTGCTGCATCCGAGGTCGGCCCCGTGGTAAAAAATTGTGGGTTAAAGCCTTCCGGGCTGGCTTCCGAACAAAAAATCAATGTTTTTGCCGCCATCGCCTGTCCGCTAGCTGCGGCCAGCAAGGCCAGTAACACGGCATGCCTGATTGTTTTCAAACCTTGTTTCATCGTTTCCCCTTATTTCATTTTCCAAAATTTGTATTTAATTATGATCCGGTTTATTCACGTGGTGCCAAATTCAAATTCAACTGTGAACGTCCCACATCTTCCTGCACCGACGATTTTGAATTATCGCGCGCCAGTTCCAGTCTGTCCAGATACTCGCGCGTGACATCGCCGGTCACGTAGATACCATCAAAACACGCCGCGTCCACCCGTTGCAAAACCGGATTGACGTCCGAGATGGAATGTTTGAGTGCATCCAGATCCTGATACACCAGACTATCCGCCGTAATTTCGCGACAGACTTCTTCATCACTGCGCTCAAATGCAATCAGTTCGCTGCGCGTGGGCATGTCGATACCATACACATTCGGATAGCGTACCTGGGGTGCAGCGGACGCAAAAATCACCCGGTTGGCACCACTTTCGCGCGCCATTTGTACGATTTCGCGGCTAGTGGTGCCGCGCACGATGGAATCATCCACCAGCAGCACGTTCTTGCCCTTGAATTCGGAACCGATGGCATTGAGCTTCTGACGCACCGATTTTTGCCGTACCGATTGGCCGGGCATCAGGAAGGTGCGGCCAATATAGCGGTTTTTGATGAAGCCTTCGCGATATTCGAGATTGAGTTTCAGCGCCAGTTGCATTGCTGCCGGGCGCGAAGAATCGGGAATGGGCATCACCACGTCGATCTCACCGAGATTAAATTGGCCACGAATCTTTTCGGCCAGATATTCGCCCATTTTCAGGCGCGTCGCATACACCGAAGCGCCATCGATCACCGAATCGGGACGGGCGAAATACACGTATTCAAATACGCACGGCGAGAGAATCGGATTGTCGGCACACTGACGGCTGGAAAATTTGCCGTCCAGGTCAATAAACACCGCTTCGCCCGGTGCCACATCGCGTAAAAAGCGAAAACCCAGGCCTTCGAGTGCCACCGATTCACTGGCGATGATGTACTCCATGCCTTTTTCCGTTTCATTCACCCCGATGCATAGCGGACGAATGCCAAACGGATCGCGAAAGCCCAGCACGCCATGCCCGGCGATTTCTGCTACCGCAGCATACGCGCCCTTGACCCGCTTATGCAACATGGCCACGGCCTTGAACAGGGAATCGGGGTCGAGTGAGTAGCCGGAGGTGGTTTCCTGCAATTCATGCGCCAACACATTGAGCAACACTTCCGAGTCGGACGACGTATTGATGTGGCGGCGGTCGTTACGGAACATTTCCTTTTTCAATTGTTCCCAATTGGTCAGGTTGCCGTTATGCGCCAAGGTAATGCCAAAAGGTGCATTCACATAGAACGGTTGCGCTTCTTCTTCACTGGACGAGCCGGCTGTCGGGTAGCGTACATGGCCAATACCGGTTCTGCCTTGCAGGGTACGCATATTGCGGGTACGAAACACGTCACGCACCAGGCCATTGGCTTTGTGCATCGAAAACATATTATGAAAATTGGTAGCGATGCCCGCAGCGTCCTGGCCGCGATGCTGCAATAGCAACAAAGCGTCGTATAGCAATTGATTGACAGGGCCATTTGAAACGATTCCAACTATGCCACACATGGTGACTCCTCAAAAAAATCAAAACTGAAAATCAAAACTGAAATTCAAAACTGGAATTCAAAACTGAACCCGCCGCGCAAAATCGCTCGGCAAGAGAGGTTGAATGCTTATTACGATTAATTCTGCTACACGACTCAACATGGCATCGCGCCAAAATGGCTGGCGCGGAATCGCGGTCAAGCCACACAGCAATACCACCACGGTCACAATGATGAGTGCGCGCAGCAAACCAAATAGCGCACCCAAACCTCGGTCCACACTGCTCAAACCACTGGCCTTGACCACGGATGCCACCGTCATACTCAACAAGCCAATCAATAAGCGCACGGCAATAAACAAAACGATAAACGCAATAATCAAGCGGATTGGCACACCCGGTATGGCTTGCGGCAACCAGCCTGCCATGGGTTCCACAAACATATTCGCCACCACCAGTGCCACCACCCAGCCGACCAAAGAAAACACTTCTTTGACCAAACCGCGCATCACCCCGATGATGATGGAGCACGCCACAATAAACAGCACCAAATAATCAAAAATCGTCACGCCTGTCCTTTGTCACGCATTTGCCACGCATTTGCCACTCATTTGCCACTCATTTGCCACTTAAGCGATCACTTATTGCGCCACCAGGGTGCCATTGAAACCTTGCTTGATCAATTTTTCCCTCACCTTTAACGCTTCTTCTTTATTCGCAAACGGCCCGACCCGAATCCGCGTGCGCGGGCCGGAATCGGTCGCTATTTTTGAGGTACGCGGCGTAAAACCCGCCGCTTGCAATTTCCCGACGACTTCATCGATTTTTTCTTGCGTGGCCAAAGCGGCAACCTGAACCGCAAATTTACCTGGTTTGGCTTCAGGCTTGGTTTCGGGCTTGGCTTCAGGTCGGGCATCCAAAATGGCTCTGGCACGTGCTGCGCTATCGCCCGCTTCACTGGCTTGCGCAGGCTTGGGCGGCGTGGGGCGTGCTTCGGCACGGGTTTCATCGGGTGTGGGATGCGTCTCGGCACGTGGTTCATGCGTTGGTGCCGCAGTCGGCTTGGGCGTTGGCACCGCAGTCGGCTTGGGTGTGGGCGCGGGTGTCGGTGCTGGTGTGGATACAGGTGCGGCTGCAGGTGTGGGCACCAGTGTTACAGTCGCAACTGGTTTGGGGCTGGGGCTGGGTGCGGGGCGCGGCGTTGCATTGGGTATCGGGCTGGGCGTGGCCAGCGCCGAGCCGGTTGCCGACACACTGGCCGACGGTTTGACCGAGGCACTCAGCGCTGCGGCGGACACCACTTCTTCATTTGGGTCCAATGATTGATCGACTGCAACCTTTTGTCCGTCACTGGCGGAATACGGTTTATCTTTGGACGGGATTTGTATCGCAATATCGGACGACAAGGGTTTCGGTTCAGAATCGAGCACCATGGGCAAGACCACAATCACCGCCAACACCAGGGCAACCGCCCCAACCAGACGACGCCGGGCGCGCTTTTTTTCCGGCAGAACCGGGTCAACCGGTTCATTGCCCGCACTACGCTTGCCACGCGCAGGTGCAGCAATACCCTCTTCGGCACGGGCGACATAAGCGCCTTCGGCCCCTGCCGAAGTTTGCTTGTTTTTACTTGAAAATGGAAACCAGCCCATATAAATCGAATCACCAATAATGGATATTTAGTAAATTAAGCAGATCATCTAAGGTGTTAGCGAGCGTGTTGCCAATACTGCCGCCACCGTTAAAAATGAACCAAAGACCAGTATTCTATCATCCTCCTTGGCCCTATCTGACGCTGCGCGATACGCTTGTTGTGGCGTATCATACGCTGTCACACTACGCTCCGGCCCAAGGGTCAGCGTTTTGGTCAATCTTTGTAGCAAATTTTCATTTGATTCCGCTCTTTTCGACGGCAAATCAGTAACATACCAATGATCAACCAGCCCGATTAACGGTGCGATCACGCCTGCAATATCTTTATCTGCCATCACCCCAAACACGGCATGGGTGTATCGATAAAACCCCATATTGCCCAAATTTTGCGCCAGAGTCGCTGCCGCATGCGGGTTATGCGCCACATCCAACACCACGCAAGGGCGACCCGGCAAGACTTGAAAGCGCCCCGGCAACTCAACTACGGCCAAACCAGTGCGTGCTTCTTGCGCCCCCACCGGCAATACCATGCGCAAGGCTTCCAGCGCCGCCAGCGCCGCACTGGCGTTTAATAATTGGTTGGCCCCGCGCAAGGCAGGATAAGCCAGGGCGTGGCGGCGCACAGTACGACCGCCATAATTCCATTGTTGTTTATCGCCGGAATAATTAAAATCGCGGCCAAAAAGCCACAAATCCGCGCCCACTTTGGCAGCATGGTCGATTAAGGATTGCGGTGGCTGCGGATCACTGCAAATGGCGGTTTTGCCAGCGCGAAAAATACCCGCTTTTTCCCGCCCAATGGCTTCGCGCGTATCGCCCAAAAATTCAATATGGTCGATATCGATGCTGGTGACGATGGCCACATCGGCATCGACGATATTCACCGCATCCAGCCGACCGCCCAAACCCACTTCCAAAATCACCACTTCCAGATTACTTTGCGCCAGCAAATGCATGATGGCGAGCGTGGTAAATTCAAAATACGTCAGCCCTACTGCAACACGCAGGCGCGCCTGCTCGACCGCGCAAAAACTGGCGATCAATTGTGCATCGCTGGCCATTTCGCCATGGATGCGGGCGCGTTCGTTAAAATGCAGAAAATGCGGTTTGATATACAAACCCACCCGGTAACCCGCTTGCAATAGCATGGCTTCCAGCATGGAACAGGTCGAACCTTTGCCATTGGTGCCGGCTACCATGATGACCGGGCAGGCATAAGCCAGGCCCAACACCTGTTTCACCTGCAAAACCCGATCCAAACCCAAATCAATGATGGTTTCGCTGGATTGGTTTTCCAAATACCCCAACCATTGTTGCAATGTCCAACTCTGCATCAAACTCTTTCATTCCAAAAACAGATAAAAAATGCTTCAAACAGCACAAAGCCCGGATCAAGGACCCGGGCTTGATTCAAGCAGATACGGCTTGTGCCAACCCTTATGCCAACACTTATGCCAATCCTTAAGCCAACACTTCAACCGGTTGATTTTGCAACAAGGCCAGCAAGTGCGCAATTTCTTCGCGCATTTTACGACGATCCACAATCATGTCAATCGCGCCTTTTTGCAGTAAGAATTCAGAACGCTGAAAGCCTTCCGGCAATTTCTCACGCACAATGTTTTCAATCACACGCGGGCCAGCAAAGCCAATCAAGGCTTTTGGTTCTGCCATCACCACATCGCCCATAAACGCAAACGAGGCCGACACGCCGCCCATGGTTGGGTCGGTCAGGACGCTAATGAAAGGGAGTTTTTGTTCTGATAACTTGGTCAACATGGCGGTGGTTTTGGCCATTTGCATCAGTGACAGCAAACCTTCCTGCATACGTGCGCCACCGGTTGCGGTGATGCAAATAAAGGGCACTTTTTGCTCCAGCGCCACTTGCGCACCCCGCACAAAGCGCTCGCCCACCACCGAACCCATCGAACCGCCCATGAATTCAAACTCAAAACACGCCACAACGACGGGTAGCGACATAATGGCACCACCCAATACAATCAGCGCATCGGTTTCACCCGTCGCTTCGAGCGCGGCTTTAAGGCGTTCAGGGTATTTTTTGCTATCTTTAAATTTCAAGGTATCGACTGGCAAGGCTTCCTGGCCAATTTCATAGCGGCCACCCGCATCGAGCAAAGCATCAAGCCGATCACGCGCGCGAATGCGCATGTGGTGGTCGCACTTGGGGCAAACCCGAATATTGGACTCCAAATCGGTACGATACAATACCGCTTCGCAGGCAGGGCACTTTACCCACAACCCTTCCGGCACCGTTTTACGGGTTGCCGGGTCAGAGCGCTGAATTCGCGGGGGCAGTAATTTTTCTAACCAACTCATATCATCTCCCAGAGCAGCATAAGGCCGTTTGTTTATGCAATCGCCGAGAGTGTAGCCCTTTCTTTGAACTTTGTCGATGGTATCAGCAGGTTTTACCTGTCTGCGATATTTTCAATACAACCATATCGCTGAAAAAGTTACCTGTTTCGCTCGATAGGCTCCTCTCGCTCTCTACGTGGATGCCGGACATTGCCTTCACCAGGTTGCTTGGGCGCACTCCCATCTGCTTTGGCAGGTGCGGGCTGTGCGGGTGGTTGTTGAATCACAACAGGTTTGGGCTGGGGTGGTGCTTGGGGTGGCTGAACCGCAGGAGGCTGCTGCACCACGGGTGGCCGTGGTTGAACCGGTTGCGGAATCGGTTGTTGTTGCACCACATGTGGCCGTGGTTGGACTGGTTGTGCCATCGGTGGTTGTTCTACCACCGTTGGCCGTGGATGAACCGGCTGTGCAATCGGCGGTTGTTGGACTACGGTTGGTCGTGGCTGAAACGGTTGCACAATCGGTGGCTGCTGCACCACAGTTGGCCGTGGTTGAACAGGTTGTGGAATCGGTGGTTGTTCTACTACAGTTGGCCGTGGTTGATGCGGTTGCACAACCGGTGGCTGCTGCACCACAGGTGGCCGAGGCTGAACTGGCTGCGCAATCGGTGGTGGTTGCACCACGGTTGGCCGTGGTTGCACTGGTTGCGGAATCGGCTGCTGTTGCACCACGGGCACCACTGGCGATGGCGTGGGGGGTCTTTGTATCGGATGCGGTTCAACCACGGTATTGCGCGGCGGGTGATTGACGAGCGGCACATTCGGCCCGTTTGGTGCAACCGGCACTTGCCCTGCCGGACGCAGCTCATGCCCGGCAGGTGCCGGTGGTGCCAACGGCCGCCCGGGCCTGCCGCTATCATACTGGCGCAATTGATTGGGCGAGGTTTTGCTATCCACCATTTGAATCACACCCTGTTTCACGATCACGACTTTATTGCTGTTGAAACGATTCGAATCGATGGTGGTAATCGCAGTTTGCGCCGGATAATTCACTTCCGGATTATGGCGACGATGGGTATGCCCACCATTCACCTGTTCCAAATAGTGGGGCGACACCGCATACACAGGCTGATAGGTGGTGCCGGGCGAGAGTGGGTACCAGCCGATATTCGGATTGCCACTCACCACCGTATTGCCCGACTTTTGATGCACCACCCAACCCACGACCGCAGGGGTCCAAACCGGGCGTGGCGTCACCCGCCCAGGTGACCACCCCCAACGCCCGCCCAAGGACACCCAACGCCCGTAATGCGAAGGTGCATAGCCCCAGGGTGCATCATCAACCCAGGTCCAGCCCCAGGGTTGCACCCAGGTCCAGCGCCCATGGCGGTAGGGTGCCCAACCTTCGGCCACGCTATTGGGATACCAAACCGTGCCATATTCCACACTCTCGCGCCACACGCCATGCCGATCCAACTCTTCATAGCCCGTGGTTTCAGCAGAAACATAACGAATGGAAGTGGATTTATCTTCCGCCTTGTCACGTGCCAGCGACCAATTATCAAAATCAGTGCGAAACAGATTTTGGAAGGTGGCTTCATCGTAGGTGAGGTTAAATTGCTTACCCTGCTCCAGCGGCCAGATCACGCCCTTGTTATCAAACTGGGCATTGCCAGAAAAAACGCTGATAGTAGTGGAATCGGGCCGCAGCGAAAAATCGACCCGCAACGACACTGGCCCCAACAAAATCAAGCGCCCTTGCGGCGTACTCAATTCAAATTGCCGGGCATTTTCGGCATTGCGTACCCGCACAAACACATGTCCGCGCTCCATGCGTAAGCGCACAAATTGGTCATCGAGTTGATCAAAGCGCAATTCGGTTTCATCATCCAGGCGTAGCGCAGTCGAGCCTATACGCACTTCCGCGCGCCCGAAACGGGGGGAATTGATGATATTGTCCACCGTAATCGGCCAATTTAGCAGGGCCGGGTTTGCCAGATCATAAGGATCAGCCCGAAATTCTACTTGCCCCGAGAGAAATGAAATTCGCCCGACCCGACCCGGCGGGTCCGCCAATACGCTTTTTGACAACATGCTAAAACCCAGCGCCAACAACAACATCCATAATCGATACCCGTTCATATTATCCTCACTCTTATCCAACATTGGCCAACCCTGCGCCCGCCAATTCAAAAAATCAACTTGACGCGGCACATCGACACTGTATTACATAAGCAAACGCATAGCAAAACAAATAAGCTTACAAACCTTTGCAATTTTCCGCAGAACAATCGCTAAATCGTGTCAACCGAAACCCACACTGTTACAAATTCCCCCAATTTTTCCTTGCGATTTTTTTTGAATCGTGTAGAGTCATGTAAACATTTTTACATATAGAAATATTTGTAAATTTGTTTACATCAAGCCGAACCAGTGCGAAATTCAAACTTATACCTATGGAGATAACATAATGGATCACCGCAATCTCGTTTCACTTTGCAAAAATTCGGCCTTAACCAGGCTATTGGGTCTGCTCGGATTTTCTTTACTCGCCAGCCAAAGCGCTTTTGCTGCGTGCCTGACGGCTGAAACCGAACCCAACAACAACACGGCCAGTGCCAACGTCGGCGTATGTTCGGGCAGCAATATCAGCGCCAGCTTAAGTTCCAGCACCGATGAAGACTGGTACAAGATTGATGTCGCCAGCCCCGGCACGGTGAACATCAGCGTAGCGCATGGCAACGGGGTGGACTTTGACTGGTATCTATATCCGCCCACAGGTAGTTATATTGCGTATGCCTCCACCACCCGCAACCCGGAGGTGGGTAGCTACAACATTACCAGCGCGGGCAGTTATTATGTGCGGGTCAAAAGCTACAAAGGCAGCGGCAATTACACGCTCAACGTCACCCTGCCCGGCGCTGCTGTCACCTTCCCTTGCACCCTGCCTACTGGCGTCAATTTGGGCAAAATCGGCAATGCCACCCCGGTCAACACTACCAGCACCACGGGCGGCGTGGTATTAATGGGTGGTGGCACGGATGTGGATGCGGCCATCAAATGGATGATAGGTAAAGCCGGCGGTGGCGATGCCGTGGTGATTCGTTCCACTGGCACCAATGCCTACAATAGCTATATGTATGGTCTGGGTGGTTTGAATTCGGTGCAAACCTTGCTGATTGATACGGTGGCTGAAGGGGATAATGCCTGCGTGGCAGAAACCATCAAACATGCGGGCATGTTATTTATTGCGGGTGGTAATCAACAAAATTATGTTGATTACTTTAAAGGCAAAGC
>CAMBDR010000084.1 GCA_945864765.1 Janthinobacterium lividum
CTGCTGACCGAGGTTGCCGACTATACAGCAATTGCCTCCATAAAATAATAAAATGAAATACATTGCCATTAAAAAACAGGACTACGCTGATTCTCCTATCAGTACTGAGACAGCTTTACTCAAACATCGCTTGGAAGAACGTATCAAATTAGCCGATTCACCTGATGCTGTCTGGCACGACGCCGCCGATGTGTTTGCTGAACTGGAGGCGCATAATGCCAATCAAGCTTGATAGGCAATCAGAATCCGCCTCCCGTCTCAAAAAATCGCCTTACTTTTCCGCCAACCCTGTAAGCAATCCAAGCCAAAACCGACTACCCTAAATTAGTCTCACCGCGCCTTCCTTGCTTACCCGGAGCCACACCCATGAAAACCGTCTTTTTCCGCACCGCCATTGCTTTCAGCTTGATCGGTCTGACCGCCAACGCCAGCTTGGCCCAATCCTGCAGCAAACAAAGCCCCAGCTATAGCGTGGCCTTGTTTGAACTCTACACCTCCGAAGGTTGCAGCAGTTGCCCGCCTGCCGATAAATTCGTCTCCGATTTGCGGAGCAGTAATTTTGCGCCGGATCAGGCGGTGTTGTTATCGATGCATGTCGATTACTGGGATTATATCGGCTGGAAAGATGTATTTTCCAAACATGTGCTTACCGAGCGCCAACGCTGGCTGTCCAACCTGGTCGGCTCGCGCACCATTTATACGCCGGAAGTGTTTATGGGTGGCCGCGAAGTGCGCGGCGGCGTCAGTGGCTGGCGTAGCGCCGTGCCGGAAACCGTGAAACGCATTAACAGCCGCCCAGCCCAAGCGGATATTCATATTTCGCTGGGCAAACTTAGCGGTAATAATCTACCCGTTGAAGTGAGCGCCAAAGCCAAACAAAACGGCACGCTATTTGTCGCCCTAGTCGAAAACGGCTTGGTTACCAATATCAAAGCCGGGGAAAACTCCGGCACCGTCCTAAAACACGATTATGTGGTGCGCGAATGGATAGGGCCGATTAATTTAAGCGGTGACGCCAGCCAAACCAAAGCCGCACTGGCACGCGCCATTAGCGTGCCAGTTGGTGCCAATGCCAAAAACCTGGGGGTGGCGGCGTTTGTGCAAAATGAAAAAGGCGAAGTCTTGCAAGCGCTGTCGCTGCCTTTGTGTAATGGCTAAATTAATAAATTCAACTGTATTGCAACATCGCTTCTTCGATCAACCAAAGCCGGTCTTGCCCCCAGGTCACACACAAAGGCTTGCTTTGGCCAGCCCGGCGCAAGATAAAGCTGGGCACGCCCCAGCAATCATGGCTCGCCATATCCTGCCGATTGTGTTCCACCTCGGCTTCCCACGCTGTGCTATCGAGGTGCGATTGCGCCTCTTGCCACGATAAACCCAGCGCTTCAATAATTTGCTTCAAGACCTTGGTTTGGTAAATATCCCGCCCTTGCGCAAAAACCGCACGCAATAAAGCATGGTAATAGCCAAACTCCTGCCCCTTGCTACGAACCCAGTCAAACAGCGATAAAGCCCGCAAAATCGGCGCGCCAAGCGGATCAAAAATCTGGCCAAATGGCAAACCCAACATCTGCGCTTCACGCGCTGCGTCAAACATCAGGTAAGCACCCTTGCGCGCGGGCACGGGCAAGCCGCGCATGACCATCGGCAACACCGGACGCAATACAATTTGCACACCATGCTTTTGCCTCAGATTTTTTAAGCGCTCCATGGCCAAATAAGTGTAGGGGCTACGCAAGGAAACAAAACATTCCAGCACCAGATTTTGCGCATTCAGGGCATGGTTGAAACTGCTCCGTTGCGGTAGCGCCAAACGCTTGGGCGGCGCACCCACACCCCGGCTCACCAGGCGACGCTGCAAATAATGCAAACGCTCAATGCCCACATACCAGGTGCCATCAAAATAAAAGGCCGCACTGCCAAAATAACCGAATTCTGTGCGCTCCCTGTCTCCCGTCGCCAATTTGCGGGTGGTGTTCGGCACATCCGCAAAACCATGGCGCGCGGCTAATTCTTGCAAGACTATCGCATCATTTTCCCATAAGGCCAAGCCAACCTGACGCGGCAAATCCGGGTCAGGCTTTTTTTGCGCACTTAATATACATTGGGCTATGGTCACCAAATCAGCGCGCGGCGCGTGCTGCGGGTCAACAAAGAATAAGCCATACCAAGGGGCAATGGCGGCGGCGTCACGCCTTGCGTAATTGGCCAACATGGCTCGTTCGGGGGTCACATCATCTGCCGCTGGCGGCACCAGATGAAACACACAGGGAACGGGAAATTGTTTTAACAGATCGGGTAAAACTTGCGCCATCAAGTGGCTGTACGGGTCATCAACCTGATGAAAATAATGTAGCGTCGGGACATGCCCTTGCTGCTTTTCAAGTTTGACTTCCCGTTGGCGCTGCCGAGTCAAGTCCGCCATACGCCCCATCACCTTGCCAACGAGCCAGCCTTTAACGCGCATTGTTGGCTTTCGAGGAAGATTCGCTCGCAGATTCGCTCGCAAATTCGCTTGCAGATTCGCTGGCAAGATCAGGCAGCAAGCAGGCATCAATCACTTGCAAATCATTGTCCTTGGCAAAATCGACCACAAAATGATAGGCCAAAGGCTCAAACTCGCGCAAATCGGCATTCACTACCACGGCCTTCACATTATTGAGCACAGTAGGCCGAACAAACGGCGAATACTGTAAATGTGCATGCGGCCCACCGCTGCCTTCCGGGCGAAAGCAAGACATCACGCCGCACAGACGTTCTGCCCAATCACTGGGGCGAAAGGGTTTGCCCTGATTGGTCAGGCCGAGAATGAAAAATTCACGCGCAACCAGCTTTTTCTCAGTCATACCATCATCCAAACCAAACCGCTACCGACAGCAATAATAGCAACATCATCCACAGCAATAAGGCGCGCCAAACCAGGCCGACGGTACTGCGCAAGGCACGCGGGGTCGGTTCTTCGCCCGGCAAACTCTCATTTTCCAAACCCGATGAATCAATCGTCGCGGCATCCATCGGTAAAATATTGCTGGCATTTTCTTGCGGTGTACCCAGCCGCACACCCATCGCACCGCCGCCCGCCGACAAAATAATGCCGACAGCCTCATCACTCCAGCGATTGGCAAAATTGCGCCAGGAATAAATCGCATCTTCAAAATTGCCCACCACCGCGAACGCGATGGCGGTCAGACGCACGGGAATCCAGTCGATCCAGTAAAAAGCACGCTTGGCAAACTCGCCAAAGGCTTCATCTTTCATATGCTCAGGATCATTCCAGGCATGGGTTAAATGTTCGGCCACCCGATACATGACGGCGCAAGCTGGCCCCAAAGGCATCAAAAACCAAAAAAATACGCCAAATACATTGCGATGCGTCACGATCAGTGATTTTTCCACCGCCAACCGCGTCATCTCGCCCGCTTCCATGCCGACCGTGTCAATTTTGAGCCATTCGGCCAACAAACGCCGGGCTTCAGGATCATCACCTCCGCTCAGTGCCAATTGAATCGCATTGAAATAGTGGCTATAACGACGAAACCCCAGGGTGAGGTAGACGATCAGTATATTCCAAAGAAACGCTGCCCAAAGATGCCAATATAGCAAAGCGGCATAAATCAAGGCGGTTGGCAACATTAAGGCTGCCTGCACCAAAAACCAGCCGAGGCGACCATGGCGCGCATGGCCCGCGTTAAACCAGCCTTCAATGCGCGCGGCAAACGCTTTGATCGACGCATAGATTGGGTTATCGGCACGCAAGGGCTTTAACTGCTCAATCAACAAGGCAAAAAATATCGAGAGAAATGTCATCAAATCATCCTGTTAGTGCTGGTGTTATCGGTTCGGTCTTACCACACAAGCTGAGCTGGCGCATCGATCCTGATAGATCAAGATGCTACTGCACTCACGCCCTCAAAAAATGAAACAAATTACGCAACATACCGGCGGTTGCCCCCCAGATAAAAAAATCCTGGTAAGGCATGGTATAAAACATGCGTACCCGACCTTCGCCCGGCATCATGAACTGACGCCGCTGATGGTTATTGCCATCCATCAAAAATGCCAAGGGCACTTGAAAAATCTCTGCCACCTCATTCGGGTCGGCTTGTAGCTCAAATGGCGCATGCACCAAGGCCACCACGGGCGTCACCAAATAACCAGTACCGGTCAAATAATCGGGTAACGTGCCGATCACATCCACATGCTGCCGCGCCAAACCCACTTCTTCATACGCTTCACGCAACGCAGTTTCGACCAGTGATTCGTCTTCCGGTTCAACCCGCCCACCGGGAAAACTGATTTGACCCGCATGATCATTCAAATGGGCGGTGCGTTGCGTCAATAAAATATTCAAACCATGCATGCCTTCAGGCTGCACCACAATCGGCACCAATACCGCCGCTTTGGTAACGGGCCTTTGATTAAAACGCGGCTCGGCATTTACTTCTGGCGTCCAGATCGGCGGTGCCGCAAAGCGTTGGCGCAACCAATCCGGCTGCAAACGCTCGACATGCAATGCAGATTCACCCGCCACACTATTTACTGGTAATGCCTGCGCGTCAAATAAAGGCTGCGCCATATGGATTCTCCCAGTTTATCTCAATCTATACCAGCACAACAAAAAAAGGGGCACAACAGAGCACCAACAAAAAAGGGGCACAAAATAAAAAAGGGGCACAAAAAAGGGGCACCAACAGGCACCCCTTATTATGGCAGACTCAATTTTACACTGTGGCTTGGCGCACACAACAAGTTTTTCGAGCAAACCAAGGCTACTTGCGCAGCCTGTTCCAAATTATACTGCGGCAGCAGGCGCAGCAGCTTTTGCAGCAACGCGACGGCTTGGCAGTTTTTCTTTGATACGTGCCGATTTACCGGAACGCTCACGCAGATAATACAATTTGGCACGACGCACATCACCACGACGTTTGACTTCGATCGATGCGATCAATGGGGAATACAATTGGAATGTACGCTCCACACCTTCGCCCGAGGAAATTTTACGAACGATAAAATTCGAATTCAAACCACGATTACGGCGGGAAATCACCACCCCTTCGTAAGCCTGAGCACGTTTGCGCGTACCTTCGACCACGTTCACATTGACGATGACGGTATCGCCAGGTGCAAATTCAGGGATATTTTTACCCAGACGAGCAATTTCTTCTTGCT
The DNA here is from genome assembly GCA_945864765.1 of Janthinobacterium lividum. Classification (GTDB taxonomy): domain Bacteria; phylum Pseudomonadota; class Gammaproteobacteria; order Burkholderiales; family Burkholderiaceae_D; genus CAMBDR01. The sequence continues at coordinate 5,170 of CAMBDR010000084.1, forward strand.
CTAATTGTTGAATCAAGTTCATGTTATTACTCCAAAAACCATCATGCCAGCGCCTCGTGTTTGCCTGGTAGAGGATGGGGTTAAATCAGCGTAAGCAAAATTTTGGCTACGCAACAGTACGACCAATTTACTACGGGTTTTACTACCTGGGACTAAACTACAAACTACTCAAAAACTTTTCATCCTGCCGGCTGAGCAACCCTGCCGCACGCGCCACATCGATTAAATCCGGGCGTTTTTTGAAGCTGGCTTCGAGCGCACGCTGGCGTCGCCATTTTTCAATTTCTGCATGGTGCCCGCCCATCAGTACCGCCGGGACCGGCATGCCCTGGTATTGTTCGGGCCGGGTATAGTGCGGCGCATCGAGCAAACCATTGACAAAACTATCTTGCTGGGCCGATTGGGCATCATTCAACACCCCTGGCAATTGGCGGATAACCGCATCCATCAAGGCCATGGCGGCCAATTCGCCGCCGGATAAAACAAAATCGCCCAGGCTGATTTCTTCATCGACACAACGCTCAATCAAACGCTGGTCAACCGCTTCATAACGTCCGCACAACAACACCACGCCAGTTTGATCACACAATTGCATCACGCGTTGATGCGTGAGTGGTGCGCCCTGAGGGGATAAATACACCACCCGGGGTGTTGCCAAACCTAAACCATGTTGGCGCGCTTTGGCGGCATCGAGTGCCGCTTCCAGCGGTTTTGCCAACATCACCATACCGGGGCCGCCGCCATAGGGCCGATCGTCCACGGTGCGATGGTTATCCGAAGTAAAATCACGCGGATTCCACAGTGACAAACCCCAACGGGCCTGCTCAAAGGCACGCCGCGTTACCCCACACTGGGTTAATGCGGTGAACATTTCAGGAAACAGCGTCACGACATCAAATTGCATGGTCATCGCTATAACTTCGCCCTCCCCGTCAATAGTCCAAACCCCAATCCACACTGATTTTTTTATTGGGCAAATCGACTTGCTTCACAAATTGATCGACAAAGGGAATCAAGCGCTCGGCGCTGCCTGCCACGCCGCTGAACACACGCAAAATAGGGTGTGCGCCGTTATCGATCAAACCAGTGACCTGACCTAACAGCTCACCTTGCTCATTCTCTACACTCAAGCCCGTTAAATCGGACCAGTAATATTCATTTTCATCGAGTGCGGGGAAACGACTGCGCGAGACAAACACTTGCGTGCCTTTCAGGGCCTCGGCAGCATCCCGACCGACCACACCTTGCAACTGTGCTACCACATCACCACCATGCAATTTAACTTGCAAACGGTCGATATCGCGCAGTTCCGGCTTATCCAACCACCAGGTTTTGGCACTGCGCAGCGCGTCGGCTTGCTCTGAATAGGGGTGGACACGCACCCATCCTTGCACGCCATACGCACCCGTCACATGCCCAACCACCACCAAATCATCGGGGATAATCACTCCGCTGCTGGTTTTGTCCGTGCTTGATACTGAGCTTGACATTGAGTTTGACACTGAGTTTGACACTGAGTTTGACAATGAGTCAGACAAACTTAAGCAGCTTTCTTGCTGGCAGCGACCAAACGGGCCACGGTTGGCGACAATTGTGCGCCAACGCCTTGCCAGTGGGCCAAACGATCTTCAGCGATACGGAACGGTACTTCACCGCCAGCAGCGACGGGATTGTAAAAACCGATGCGTTCGATGAAACGGCCATCGCGACGGCTGCGCGAATCAGTTGCAACGATATTAAAGAACGGGCGCTTCTTGGCGCCTCCACGAGCTAAACGAATAACGACCATAATGTATCCAAATAAGAATAGGGTGACAGAAAAACGAGCGATTATAGCGCGTTTTTGGCTGCCTGCGGGTTTTTTTTAAGCTTAATGATGAATTTCTGCCAGACTTGGCAAAGACCGCTATTATAACGCCGCAAGCGGGAATTTGCTGGCTTTTGCTGGCTTTTACCGTTTGCCTTCCCGCTTATTCGCTTATTTGCGGATTATTTGCGGATTATTTTCTGACTATTTGCCACGCTAATGACACATTACAACAAAACTTGGGCGACCTTGCTCGCTTCGCTACTGGGTAGTTTGGGCGCGCATCGCTTCTATTTGGGCGGATTGCGCGACCTATTTGGCTGGCTGCACCTGGCCAGTGTGCCGCTTTCGGCACTGTTGTATTACTCACACAAACCGGACATTGTGATGTTTAGCCTGAGTCCTTTGATTGTGTCGATTTTGCTTGGCCAATTGCAAGCCTTGGTGCTGGGTTTGATGTCCGATGAGAAATGGGATGCGAAATACAACCCGCAGTCGGGGCGAAAATCCGTTTCGCGATGGCCGCTGGCCTTGATTTTGGTGCTGACCATGGCCCTGGGTGCCACCAGTTTGACAGCGGCGTGGGCGCGCCTGATGGATTTGGCGCTCACTGGTGGGGCTTTTGGTTAAGATGAACGATACCATGCAAACCAATTTTGATGTATTGGTGATCGGTGGCGTCGGTGTCGATACCATTGTGCGGGTGCCCGAATTACCGCTGCCGATGGCTGATTCGATTCATGTACCGCCGATTATCGATTATGTTGCGCACACTGGCAACGGCGTTGCCCTGGCTTGCCTGGCCTTGGGCATGCGCGTGAAATTCATCGACTTTATTGGCCGCGACCGTGAAGCCGACTTGATTTTGGCGCGCTACCGCGCCACCGGGCTGGATTTTTCTTACCTGATTGAAGCCTCCGGCACCAAACGCAGTGTGAATTTGGTTGATTCCAAAGGGCGACGCCTGTCGCTGTATGATGGTCGCCACCCGCCGGAGCTGCGCATGCCGCGTGAATTTTATTTACCATTTTTACAACAATCGCGTCATGTGCATGTCTCAATCATGGATTGGGCGCGTCCTGTGTTTGATGATATCGAGCAATTCAATCAAACCCGCGCTACCACAGCAACAAACATCACCACCTCAACCGATTTGCACGACTGGGATGGCATTGACATCTACCAGCGCGAATTTGCGCAACGAGCCGACGTGGTCTTTGTCAGCGGTGCCGCCCTGGGTAAGCGCTACCCGCAAGTGATGCGCGAGATTTTACAACAAGGCAAGGCGCGCTGCGTGGTCGTGATGGACGGTGAAAATGGCAGTTATTTGCTCGAACGCGGCCAGATGGACGTCAGCCACTTCCCCTGCGCCGACCCCGGCGCGCCGATTATTGACAGCAATGGCGCGGGCGATTCGTTTGTTGGCGCGTTTTTATATGGCTTTTTGCAAGGCATAGCGCTGCCCGCATGCATGCGCCTGGGCGCGCTTGCGGGTGCCTTTGCCTGCACCTGCGCTGGCACGCATGAACACTTTTTGAGCCAAAGCCAGATATCCCGACAGTTTCGCTCAACTTAAACCCGAAACTGGCAGCAAAACCTGTGTTAGGATCAGGGCTTAATGGCATGCCATTTGCAAGAATTGCAAATTATCACCGGGAAACATCAAATGACGCCGTTGATCAGTATGGCAGTGAATAATTGTGATCGTCTGGCGCAACTGGTGAATGATATTCTGGATGTTGAAAAACTCGCGGCCGGGAAATTTGACTTTACTTTGCAGCGCATCGATATTTGCGCGCTGGTGAGCCAAACGATTAGCAATGATCAAATTTTTGCCCAGCGTTTGGGCGTGGAATTTCAGCTAAGTGGGCAATCAAATGCGCAATCAAGCGGGCCTGGCGCGCCGATTTTTGTCATGGCGGACCCCAAGCGCATCATGCAGGTTTTGAGTAATTTACTCTCCAACGCAGCCAAATTTTCGCAGTCAGGCCAAACAGTCGATATTTCGATCACCCAGGAAGAAGACCGGGTGCGGGTGGCCGTGCGCGACCATGGGATTGGGATTGATGACAAGTTCAAGGCGCGCATTTTCCAGAAATTTGCCCAAGCTGATTCTTCGGATTCACGAAAAATCCAGCGTGGTGGTACCGGTTTGGGCTTATCGATTGCCAAAGCCATTATTGAACAACATGGCGGCCAGATTGGCTACGAAAGTGAACTTGGGCAAGGCAGTTGTTTTTACTTTATACTGGCGACCCTGGCCGAATAAGCCTGGCGCTTGTGGTCAGGCCACGCATTTACCGCCCGGTCATTGCAAGCGCAGCTAGCCCGGCAAACTGACAAGCAACCCTTAATCCACGGATCAAACCATGCCACACCAACTGCTCACCATCGCCCCTTTTACCGTCACCGGCATTGCGGTGCGTACCATCAACGCCGATGAATTCACCGCCGACCAGGCCAAACTGCCTGCTTTGTGGGGTCGATTTTTTTCTGAAGGCGTCGCTACCAAGGTAGAGAACCGCCTGCCCAACTCGCCCGTGTATGGCGTTTATTCGGATTATGAGTCCGATGCGACTGGTTATTACAGCGTAACGGCGGGCGTGGCAAGCTCAGGCCCCGATGTGGCTGAATTTACCAGCATTGACGTACATGGCGGGCAATATTTGGTATTTAAAAACCAAGGGCCGATGCCACAGGCGGTGGTAGGAGCGTGGCACCAGGTCTGGACTTTTTTTGAAGCGGGCAATGCGCAAAATGAGGGCTATGTGCGGCGCTTTGACACCGACTTTGAACAATACCAGGGAGATGACGAAGTGGCCATTTATATCGGCATCATTGCTTAAGTGACTTAACCAGAAATTGAATCTTGGGGCTGTGTTGATTATTACCGCTGGCTGCTGCGAATCGACGATTCGCAGCAGCATGGATCACGCGTTTTTACTGCCCGAAGGCAAACGCCTGCCGTTTCACAGCGCCAGCGAGATTTTTTTCATCAAATGACTTTGAATGATTATTTGATCAAACGCAGCGCAAACGGCACTCTGAACGGTTTGCCA
>CAMBDR010000085.1 GCA_945864765.1 Janthinobacterium lividum
CGACGCGGCAAGCATTTTACAAACGATAACAGTTTTTTTACGGCGGCTATCATGCAAAACACCAACAACACAGTCAATTTGCTCAATCCGGGCAATGTCAATCCCAATGCCAAGCCCGGCACACGCAGCAATGCGCATGCGCTGCCAGATATTTCGTTTACGCAAGTGCTCTCGCGTGAAATTGCCGAACGGCCCAAAGCGCCCATCGTCACGCCCGCCGCGCCCACACCCGCTGCCCCCAAACAAAATACTGGCAACAGCAATGGTGCCAATAGCACCAACAGTGCCAACAGTGCCAATAACAACACCAAGGCCAGCAACACCAATAACAGCACCAATACCAATAACAGCGCCAATACCAATAATAGCGCCAATAACAGCAATAACGTCAACCAAAGCGCTGACAGCAGCAGTACACCGGCCCCAAGCGAGAAACCAGCCAGCGCCAGCAAAACAGACGATAGCAGTGGCAAAGACGCCGCCAGCAGTACCGACCCGGCCGATAATGCAGCAGCCAATGAGGCGCAGGCGGCCAGCCAAATCGACCCGACGGCGGCCTTACTCGCCCTGGTGGCCAGCGTCAGCAATAGCGCGCCCACCAACACCGCCAGCAGCACCAGTGCTGCAGCAGCTGGCGTCGCCGATAGTAAAACAACCGGCGCGGAACGCGTCGATAGCCGGGCCACGGCCAAAGCAAGTAGCACCAGCGACCCGACTTCACTCACGTCCGCGACAGCAAGCGATAGCGGCGTGGGCAATCTCAGCACGACTAACCCGGTATTGGACAAAGGCAGTGCCAGCGATGCCGATACGGGCAAAGGAAAAGGGAGCGCACCCGAACCCAAATTGGCCAGCATTCAGGCCGACGCCGCCAACACTGGCGGCAAAGCTGCTGCCAGCGCCACGCCGACCGAAACCTTTGCCAGCGTCCAGGCCGCAGCAACAGCCCAGCGCGCAGCCCCGGGCGAAACTTTAAACACCAGCAAAGAAGGCCCTGCCACGCCCATCGCCGCTGCAAAAGCCGTGAGCAACGTCGAAACCACGCCAGCGCTGGCCAAATTACAACCAGCCATCGCCCCACGCGTGGGTAACCCCGGATGGGATCAAGCTTTAGGGCAGCGCGTGGTGTATATGGCCGGTGCCGGGCAACAAACCGCGTCGCTCACATTAAACCCACCCGAGCTGGGGCCACTACAAGTGGTGCTAACCATTTCCAACGATCAAACCAACGCCAGCTTTACCTCGGCACACCCAGACGTCAGGCAAGCACTGGAAGCGGCCTTACCCAAACTGCGTGAAATGATGAGCGAGGCCGGGATTCAATTAGGCAATGCCACGGTCGGCACCAGCTTACCAAATCAACAACAATCGACACCAGGGGAACAATCCCGCTCCAACCAGCAATCGGGGCGATTTGATGCCCCCAAGTCAGATAGCGACCTTAAGCCGGTAAAAACCACCGTAATCCGCGACGCCTTGGGGGTAGTGGATACCTTTGCATAGATTTGGCCCAACAAAGCCAAATCGCAGCCAAGCCCTGCCCAAATAGAGGCCCAATCCTGCGGCGACCCGCTTGAGACCGACTAAAATCGTGTTACAGTCGCCGTAGTGAAACAAAAATAGTGAAGTATGGCCACTTTCCCCCTCTTTTCGTCGTATCTGGTACGGCGTATTTTGCCGATAATGACATAATGATGTAAATCCCCACATCAAGATTGATCGCAAAAAACGAGGCGCACATGGCAACCAAACCAAAAGCTAAAGCAGCAGAAGCACCCGCCCCCGAGGCGGCGGCTGGCGGCGGCAAGAAAAAGATGTTAATGATCATCATCGCAGCGGTACTCGCATCGAGTGCTGCGGCAGGTGGGGCAGTCTGGTTTATGAGCCGCTCCGCCAACACGCACAAGGCCGAACCTGAAGCGGTCAAGGCCGGGCCTGCGGTTTTTGTCCCGCTGGAGCCATTTACGGTCAATTTGCAATCAGAAAATTCAGACCAATTCTTGCAAGTTACCATCCACCTGCAAGTAGGCGATGCCCCCACGGTGGAAATCATCAAAGCCAATGTGGCCATCGTGCGCAATCGCATCCTGATTTTATTATCATCCAAGAAAGCCAGTGAAATTTCTTCGGTCGAAGGCAAAGAAGCCTTGGCCCAGGCCATTGTTGATGAAGTTAAAAAACCATTCACCCCCAAAGGTAAACCACAAGATATTACCGGGGCTTTATTCACTTCATTTATCATTCAATAAGCAGAGATCATGGCAGACAATTTTCTTTCCCAGGAAGAGGTTGATGCCCTGTTGAAGGGTGTCAGTGGCGATCAGGATGAAGCGGCGGTCGCCGAAGATACCACGGGCGTTCGCACCTACAATCTGGCAACCCAGGAGCGTATCGTCCGTGGCCGGATGCCGACGCTGGAAATCATCAACGAACGCTTTGCGCGCTTGTTGCGGGTTGGCCTGTTCAATTTTCTGCGCCGTAGTGCTGAGGTCTCGGTTGGCTCGGTACGGGTTTCCAAATATTCGGAATTCATTCGTAACCTGGTGGTGCCCACCAATCTCAACCTGGTGCATGTCAAGCCTTTGCGCGGCACCGCCCTGATGGTGTTTGATCCGGGCCTGGTGTTTTTGCTGGTTGACAACCTGTTTGGTGGTGATGGCCGTTTCCATACACGGGTCGAAGGGCGGGATTTTACCCAAACCGAACAACGGATTATTTTGAAAATTCTTGAGATCGTGTTCGAAGCCTATACCAAATCATGGGAACCCGTGTTCCCGGTCGAATTTGAATATATTCGCTCTGAAATGAATACCCAGTTTGCCAATATCGCCACCCCCAATGAAGTGGTGGTCGCGTCCACCTTCACGGTGGAATTGGGTTCGGTCTCCGGACAAATTCACTTTTGCATGCCGTATTCGATGATCGAACCGATTCGTGATGCCTTAACCAGTAGCTTGCAAGGCGAGGCGCTGGAAGTGGATAAGCGCTGGATACGGTTAATGACACAACAAATTCAGGTGGCCGAAGTGGAACTGATCGCTGCCCTGGGCACGGCCAAACTCTCGTTTGATCAAATCCTGAATATGAAAGCCGGCGACGTGATTCCGCTCACGATTCCCGAATTCATTCAAGGTACGGTGGATGGGGTGCCCGTCATCGATTGCACCTATGGCACCCATAATGGCCAGTATGCTTTGCGGGTCGAACGCTTACTCTCCAACAATGAACAAAAAAATGATCCGAAAACAGCGGCGCAACAAGAACTGCAAGCTGAGGCGAACATTGAATTACATCACTAAACCCTTGACATCAGATAGCACCAGATAGCACCAGATAACAATGCAACGCAACCCGGCACCGGCACTAAGGAGAGTAAGATGGATGATGATTTTGACACACAAAGTTCGGCAGAAGACGATTGGGGTGCGGCCATTGCCGAACAAGCCAAGGCCGAAGCGGACGCTGCGGCGGCGGCACAAGCGGCCCAGGCCGCCGTGTTTCAAGATTTTGGCAGCAAAGGCCCGAAGCTGGAAACCCATAACGATATCGATTTCATTCTCGATATTCCGGTACAACTTACGGTAGAACTGGGGCGCACCAAAATTGCGATTAAAAACTTGCTGCAATTGGCGCAAGGCTCGGTGGTGGAACTGGATGGTTTGGCAGGCGAACCCATGGATGTGCTGGTCAATGGCTGCCTGATTGCACAAGGCGAAGTGGTGGTGGTGAATGATCGCTTCGGGATTCGCCTGACCGACATCATTACGCCGTCAGAACGCATTCGCAAGTTGAATCGATGAATACTTTGACACATAAACTGGCTGCCGCACTGCTGTTGCTGTGCGGTTTACTGGGCGATGCGACTGCCAGCAGCGCGGTGGCCAGTGCATCGGCGGGCGATATGGCGAGCAGCGTGGTCAGCAATGCCAGCGGTAGCGTCAGCAACAGTGCGAACAGTAGCGCCAGCAGCAAGCCAAACAGTAGCGCCGGCAGTAGCATAATCGCCGCCAGCGCCAGTAGCCCACTGGCCAGTGCAACCGCCAGTGCCGCGTCACCCACCATCGGCAATCCCGGTAGCCACGCTGGCATCAGCCCCGCTTCCAGTACGCCCACTGGCGGCGTGGGCAATGTATTACAAGTGATTAGCGCCCTGATCCTGGTGGTGATCATCATGCTGGGATTGGCCTGGGGTTTAAAAAACTTTGGCCCCAAACGCCTGCTTGGCCGCGTGCCGGTGCAGGTGGTGGGCGGTGCCAACCTGGGCGGGCGTGAACGGGTGCTGGTGATTGAAGTGGCAGACCAATGGATTGTGATCGGTGCCACCCCCAGTTCAATTACCACCCTGGCCACCCTGCCGCGCCAGGCCTTGAATGATGATGAACTGCAACCGGGCAAACCGTTTTCCGATTGGCTCAAACAAATCATGGAGAAACGCAATGGCTAAGTTAATTCGTTCTTCTACCGGTTTGGCAATCGCCGCTCTGGCACTCGCGGATGTGAGCCTTGGCTGGTGCGGCTTGGCGCTGGCCCAATCCGCCCCCGGCTTTCCGGCATTTACCAGCACCCCTGCCACCGGTGGCGGCGTTAATTACTCACTCAGCCTGCAAGCGCTGATTTTGATGACGGCGCTCACCTTCTTGCCTTCCGCTTTAATCATGATGACCAGCTTTACGCGCATCATCATTGTGTTGTCGTTGCTGCGTCAGGCCCTGGGCACCCAGTCTTCGCCGCCCAATCAAGTCTTGATCGGTCTGGCCTTGTTTTTAACGATGTTTGTTATGGGGCCGGTCATCGATAAAATTTATGTCGAGGCTTATCAACCCCTGTCAGAAAACAAAATCACCATGCCGCAAGCACTGGAAAAAGGCGCGGTACCGCTGAAAACTTTCATGCTCAAGCAAACCCGGCAAGCCGATTTGGCGCTATTCGTCAAAGTCTCAGGCAGCCCGCCATTGCAAGGCCCGGAAGACGTGTCGCTGCGTATTTTGGTGCCCGCTTTTGTGACCAGTGAATTGAAAACCGCGTTTCAAATTGGCTTTGCGATTTTCATTCCTTTTTTGATTATCGATATGGTGGTCGCCAGCGTGCTCATGTCGATGGGGATGATGATGATGTCGCCCGCCATTATTTCGCTGCCATTCAAGTTAATGCTATTTGTGCTGGTCGATGGCTGGCAATTACTGATCGCCTCGCTGTCGCAGAGTTTTTACTGACGACCTTAAAACGAATTTATTAAAACGAATTTACAAAGCCAATTTACAAAGGACTGCCATGAATCCCGAAAATGTTATGACCATGGGCCGCCACGCGATTGAAGTCACACTGATGGTCGCCGCGCCCATGCTTTTGGTAGCACTGGTTGTCGGCTTATTGGTAAGTATCTTCCAGGCCGCCACGCAAATCAATGAAGCCACGCTCTCCTTCATCCCGAAATTACTCGGTATTTTTGCCGCCATGATTGTCGCCGGGCCGTGGATGGTATCGATTTTGGTCGATTATATGCGCCAGGTATTAACCAGCATCCCCTCTCTGGCGAGTTGATCCGGGTCAGCCATGTTAACCTTAAGCGGTGAGCAATTACAGGCTTTGGTGGTGCAATTGTTGTGGCCCTTATCGCGCATTTTGGGCTTGATCGCAGCCAGCCCCCTGTATGGCAACACTAGTGTGCCGATGCGCCTCAAAATTGGCCTTGGCATTATGCTGACGGTGGTGATCGCCCCGCTGGTGCCAGCCGGCCCGGCACAAGATCCGGTAGGCTGGGATGGCTTATTAATTACCGTGCAACAAGTTATTATTGGCCTGGCGCTGGGTTTTACCATGCGCGTGGTTTTTTCCACCGTCGAAATTGCCGGTGAAATCATTGGCCTGACCATGGGCATGGGTTTCGCCACCTTCTTCGATCCGCAATCCAAGGGCCGCTCGTCATCGATGAGTCAATTCTTAGCCTTGATTGCAACCATGGCATTTTTAGCGATTAACGGCCATTTGCTGCTACTGGCAACCCTGACCGAAAGCTTTACCAGCTTGCCGATTTCGGCTTCACCGTTTCATGCCATCGGTTTTTTCCAACTGGCGCAATGGGGCAGTAAGATTTTTAGCACGGGCGTGCAATTATCCCTGCCGATTGTGGCCGCCCTGCTCATCACCAACGTGGCGCTGGCGGTATTGACCCGGGCCGCGCCGCAGTTGAACCTGTTTGGGATTGGTTTTCCGCTAACCCTGGGCATCGGCTTTATTCTGGTGTGGTTAATTTTGCCGTATATGGCAATACCGATTGAAAACCTGTTTCAAGCCGGTTTTGAAAAAATGCGCCAAATTGCGCGGGTATTAGCCGGTGCGCCGATCAAATGAGCGCAAACCATTCAAGACATCAGCCAAATAGCCACAGGTGAGCAAGGCGGAAGTAGTCAAGCCGTCAAACACCGCATCGTCCAGGCGGCAGTTGGCCAATACCTGATTCAAATCATCGCCATGCCCGGGATCGAGCTCGCCATGTTTGGACAAGGTGCGAAAGGCAGCCTCAGGGTAGCCCGTGGCTTGTTGGAAGCGCGCAATTTGTTCGCTCCCCAGCGGATAACCTTCCAGCACCGCCAAATAACCCAATAGCAGCCCAGGGTGATAATGATAAATCCAATAGTACTGACTACCCGCCAAGGCTGCAATTGCCGCTGCAGGTCGATGCGCCAGAACCTGCTCAGGCGCAACACCCAAAACTTGAATATCCTGCAACAACCAGAGCGCGTGGTCGCGCTCTTCCAGTTTATGTGCGGCATAATACTCGGCCAAACCACGGCAAGTATCATCCCCGGCTTGATATCGCCGTGCCGCTTCATCCGCCCCCGCTTGCAACAAGGGTTCACTGGCACGAATAATGCCATGTAAGGCAATTAAATACGCCAGAAACACATCAGGCAAGTCAGGGCCGGACAAAATTTGGCGCGCCAAATCCGATAAGCTTTGGACCGCTATTTCGGTTTGCAGTTGGAATTGCGCCAAACGGGGCATCGGGTTCTCGGACACGGTCAATTCCTGTACTACAGTATGAAGTAACTCACTGGTGCTCGATTGTTCTCAAAGGGCGCACCCAAAGAAGCAACAATACGCGCCAAAGCAGCAAATGCTTCATCGGTAATGCTGGTCACCGCCGCAATTTCAGCAGGTTCCAAGGGAATATCACCCTCCAGGCGCAAATCTTTGGCGAACAAACTGAAGGCTTGCTGCGGATCAGCGCGTAATGCATTACGAAAAGCGGGATAAATGGTTGCAAAACGAACCACACGTTTGGAATTGTCTTTACTCACAAAATCACCTCTAGAAAAGTTAAACGAAGCCAGGAGTCGAATTTCACAATCACCGCAACAAAAAGTTCTTTGCGGCAACAGTGCAATTCTACCTCAATTCCGTAAATTTGCAAGCTCTTTGCTAAAAAAGAGTTGAATTTGATGTTATCGGGCTACCAAAAACAAACACAGCGCAAGAAACGCCACAAGATGACATTTTCAGCCTGTAGCCCTGCTATACTTTTCCCCTTAACCTTATTCTCCTGATAAATAATCGACACTCATGACAGAATCTGCGGCCATAAAAGTCTTAATCGTTGATGATCACGCCATGATACGGCGCGGCTTACGGGCATTGTTGGCAGAGGCACCTGATATCCAGGTCGTCGCCGAAGCCGCCAATGGTTTGGAGGGCATTAAAGCGAGCCGCGAATGTGGCTGCCAAGTCATCTTGCTCGACATTTCACTGCCGGATCGTAGCGGCATCGAGGTACTCAAACAAATCAAAAAAGAGCATCCACACATCGCGATTTTGATGTACTCCATGTACGCCGAAAAACTGTATGGCTTGCGCGCCTTGCGCGATGGCGCTGCCGGCTATTTGAACAAGCAATGCGCCCCTGCCGACATCATCGCGGCCTTACGTCAGGTCGCGCTGGGGCAAAAATACATTAGCCCGGCCCTGGCGCAAGAATTGGCCAATCAGGTTGATGTACACCACGATAAGCCATTGCACGAAACGCTGTCGGATCGTGAATACCAAACCATGACCATGATTGCAACGGGCAAAACCGTGAGCGCGATTGCCAACGAATTATCGCTATCGGTGAAAACCGTGAGCGAATATCGCGCCCGCGTCCTGATGAAAATGCGGTTAAAAAACAGTGCCGAGCTGACTTTGTATGCGATTCAAAATCACTTGGTGGAATAATTATTTTTGATGGTGGATCATGATGACATCCGCAGCAAATGCCAGCAATACCGACAATCCTGGCAACCCAGCTGGCAACCCAGCTGGCAACCCAGCCAGCAACCCGCTCAAGCTGCGTGCTGGCTATGAAGATTTCCGCCGCTTCGTCAACCCGATGCTGGTCAGCCGGGCTGAGTTAAGCAGCGAGCCATGGCAGATCAGCAAAGTCATTGGCACCCGGCTGGCTGATCATGAAGGCCGCCTGTATGCTGACTTTTTGGCGGGCTGGGGCACGCAAGCCTTTGGCCACCGTCCACCCGCAATCGAAGCGGCGTTGCGCGATTTTCTCGATGGCGACACGCCCTCTTTTTACCCCAGCGGGGTCAGCCCGTATGCCGGCATGCTGGCGCGCCGCCTGCACGATTTAAGCCATTATGACGCTGCCTGGTTTGCCAGCGGCGGCAGTGAGGCGGTGGAGGCAGCCTTAAAACTGGCGCGCGCAGCCACTGGCCGTGCGCGTATCGCCTGCATCGAAGGTGCTTATCACGGCTGCACCTTTGGCAGCGTGGCCATGATGCAACCTGGCCCGTATCGAGACCAATTCGGCCCCCATTTACCACGGGTGGATGCGCTACCCTTTGGCGATTTGACGGCATTGGCGCTGGCACTGGCTGATCCGGATCTGGCTGCGGTGGTGATTGAACCAGTGCAAGTTGAAGCGGGTTTGCGCATGCCGCCAGCGCCTTGGTTGCAGTATTTATGCGAGCACAGTGAAAAAAACGGCGTGCTGCTAATCGCCGATGAAATCCAGACCGGGATAGGCCGCTGCGGCCAATTTTTAGCCAGCGCAAGCTGGCCGCGTCCGCCGGATGTGGTGACGCTGGGCAAGGCACTGGGTGGCGGCTTGATACCGCTCTCGGCCATGCTCACGCGTAGCCCGATTTTTGAGCGCGCCTATGGCAGCCTGGACATGGCCGACGCCCACGCCAGCACCTTTAGCGGCAATGCGCTGGCCTGTGTGGCCGGGTTGGCGGCGATGGGCTTGATGGATGCGGCGATGCTGGCTGAAATTCGGCGCAAAAGCGAGGTGTTTCGCACGGCGCTGCAGCACCATGTTCTGCACTCGCCTTTGGTGGCGGAGATACGCGGCCAGGGTTTGTTGCTGGGGCTGGTTTTGCAAACGCCGGATCATCCCTGCTATCAATTTGATTACTTGGGTTTGCCGCAACTGGCGCAACAAAGCGCGATGGGCATGCTGCTGATGCATCAGATGTTCAAGCGCGGTTTCATCACGCAAATCTGCGGCCACGCCTGGCAGGTACTGCGCCTGCATCCGCCTTACAACACGCCTGACGACGAATTGATCGCCTGCGCAAAGGCGTTGGGCCAGGCGCTTGATTATTTATGGGGCTTGCAATGAGCATTGCAGGCATTGCAAGCAAATTGATGAATGAAGCGGGTGCCAACATGGCGGACAAACAAGTATTGGTACTGGGCGGCAGTGGCGCGCTGGGGCAGGCGGTATTGCGTGAACTGGCCAGCGTTGGCGTTACGGCCAGTTTCACCTGGTTGAACGAGCAGACATGCGCCGCCGGTTTGACGGCCGAGTTGGGCTGCGTCGGCTATCAGCTTGATTTGCGCGAACCGCAGGCGGTGGCACAGTTGTTTGCCGCGCTGGAGCGCGATGGTCGCCTGCCGCAAGCGACCATCCATTGCGCGGGCATGGCACCAGCCTGCGCACTGGACGATATCAGCATCAGCGCTTGGGATGAACTGCATGCCATTC
>CAMBDR010000086.1 GCA_945864765.1 Janthinobacterium lividum
CACGCCGACCGCCGCCACATCCGCCACGCCCGGCAAACCCGCCACCACCGTTTCAATTTCGGCGGGATAGACATTAAAGCCGGAAACAATAATCATATCTTTCTTGCGATCCGAGATCATGGCCCAACCATCTTTATCCATGCTGCCAATATCGCCGTTTTTAAGCCAACCATCGGCGCTCAACACTTCAGCGCTCTCTTGCTCGCGCTGCCAATAGCCGCGCATCACCTGCGGGCCGCGCACCACAATCTCGCCCACTTCATCCGGTTCGCACTGCTCACCATTTTCACGCACCACTTTCACTTCCGTGGAGGCAACGGGCAAGCCAATTTTTCCAACCTTGGCCGTTTCCATCGGATTAATACAGACCGCTGCCGTACACTCACTTAAACCATAACCTTCAATCAAGGGCGCTTTGGTCAACGCCATCCAACGTTCGGTCACCGGACGCAACATGGCCGCACCACCACCCACCGAGACCTTGGCATGACGCGCGCAATCAATGCCAAAATCAGGCCTTTGTGCCAAGGCGTTGTACAGGGTATTCACCCCGGTCATCACCGTCCAGGGCACAGCGCGCATCAACTTCACAAAAGCAGGCAAATCTTTGGGATTGGTGATGAGCACGTTCAAACCGCCCAAAGTCATGAAGGTCAGGCAATTACACACCAATGAGAAGGCGTGATACATGGGTAAGGGCGTGAGGACGACTTCTTCGCGCTCATGCAAAATATGCGCGATCCATGACCGACATTGCAACACATTGGCCAATACATTGCCATGGGTTAGCATCGCGCCCTTGGAAACCCCCGTCGTACCGCTGGTGTATTGCAAAAATGCCAAATCTTGCTGCCCTACCTGACGCTGACAGGCAGGCAGGCTGCGCCCCTGGTGCAACACCGTCATCAAATTTTGTGCCTGCGGCATATGCCAGGGTGGAATCATTTTTTTGACATAACGTATCGCCCCATTCATTAACCAACGCTTGGGGGCGGGCAACATATCGGCAATTTGGGTCACCCAGACATATTTAAGCGCCGTTTTGGGCAAGATTGCAGCCACTTTATCGGCGAAATTTTCCAACACCACAATGGCGCGCGCACCACTGTCTTGCATTTGATGCGCCAATTCCCGCTCGGTGTACAGTGGATTCACATTCACCACCACCAGGCCAGCACGCAAAATGCCAAACAATACCACCGGATACTGCATGATATTGGGCAACATAATCGCCACCCTTTGCCCCGGCTCCAAACCCGGCAGGCTGCACAAATAAGCGGCAAAAGCATCGGCTTCGCGCTCGACTTGCGCATAAGTCATGCTGTGGCCAAAATTACTGAACGCTTTTTCAGCGGCATATTTTTGACAGGCGGCGTGGGTTAATTGATTTAAGGAAGGATAAGGACTGATATCAATTTCGTGGGGAATACCTGCCGGATAGGCATTCAACCAGGGGTGTGCTGTTTGCATGGCGACCAATGAGTGGTGAATAATGGCGCTAATGCTACACCATTCAGGCAATAAATCAAGCGGTTGATTGAATTTGATTGGGCAAGCGCATGGTAAAGCACGCACCGCCATCCGCCTGACTGGTCACACCGATACTCCCGCCAAGCAATCCGGTCACAAGGTTGTAAATTGTATACAAACCCAAACCTGATCCACCTTGCCCGGCTTTGGTCGTAAAAAACGGCTCAAAGATGCGCCGCCGCATCGGCTCCGGGATGCCTGTGCCATCATCGCTATACACGATATCCACAATATCATCCTGTACTTGAGCGCAGATTAACATGCGGCCATGATCGCGCTGCCCAAAAGCATGGGCTAATGAATTCGTCACCAGATTAGTCACGATTTGTTCCAGTGCGCCAGGGTGACTATCGAGCACAATACCACTCGGAATATCAATCACGACCCGATAGGGCGTGACCTTTAAAGTAGGCCCCAGCGTATGCACGGTATGTTCAACGATTTCACGCAAATCAAAGCGGCAACGGCGCTCACTGGTTTGATCCACCGACACCTGTTTAAAACTCAACAACAAGGCTTCGGCACGTGCCGAAGCACGCTCAATCAAGGCCAGGGTATCATCGCAACTGAGTAAAAAACGATCAAGGCCAGAGCGCGTCAGTTTGCCGTCGCCAATATCGCCGTTGAGTTGTTCCAACTGCGCCGCCAAACCTGCCCCCGCCAGACGGATATTGCTCATCGGCGAAGCCAATTCATGGGTAATGCCCGCCACCATACTGCCCAAACTGGCCAGTTTCTCGGTTTGCACCACGTGTTCCATGGCGTGCTTTAACTCGCTGGTTCGCGCTTCAATGCGCAATTCCAGCGTTTGATTGACTTGCTCCAGCGCATCGGCCTGGAACTTCAATTTCAGATGAGTTTTCACCCGCGCCCGCACCACCGCCGGATTGGCTGGTTTGGAAATGAAATCGACCGCCCCCAATTCCAGCCCTATGGTTTCCTGGATTGGCTCGTGCTGGCCTGTGACAAAAATAATCGGAATTTCACGCGTGGTGGGGTTGGCCTTTAAACGACGGCACACTTCATGCCCATCCATGCCCGGCATCACCACGTCGAGCAAAATCAAATCGGGCAGATTTTGATCACAAAGCTGCAACGCCTGCTCTCCACTGGTGGCAGAAAAGATATCGTGATCATCAATAAAGATGAGTTGCAGAATTTGAATATTAAATGCCTGATCATCAACCAGCAACAACTTGGGGCGCTTGGCCGATAATTGCAATCCACTTGCTTCAAAGTCAGCCATAATGGGTGTCATTTTCACAAAATTTTAGGGCATGGGTACGGCTATCTGACGATTTGGCAGAAAAACTCTGCTTGACGCACCATTCCTACGAACTATACATCAACTCGCCTTCCCTTAGTATGGACATCAGTTGCAATGGCGATACAAGTTGTGCGATACCAGCTATGCGAGGACGCGAGAACATATTTTTCACTACGAATGTTGGCGATATGCGACAATAGCGCAAAAACGATGGCTCCAAACAGAGAAATGGGCGACCGGGTTGAACTATTCAACTCACCCCTAGTCTGAATGGCGTATTGTGGCAAAAATCGTAAAATTGCCTACAAAATCAACCCGTTATTTTCTTTGTATTAAGCTTATTATTTCAACACTATTTTATAATTTAATTCAAGAAGCGTTCCTATGAATACAGTCTCTCTTACATCTCAACGTCGGCAAAGCGGGTTTACCTTGGTTGAAATCATGGTGGTGGTGGTCATCATTGGCATTTTGGGTGCATTGGTAGTACCCAAATTAATCGACCGTCTGAGTGAAGCACGGGTCGGCGCTGCCAAGCAAGACATTACTACCCTATTACAAGCGCTCAAGTTGTATAAACTCGACAACCAACGCTACCCCAGCACCGAACAAGGCTTACAGGCCCTGGTCACCAAACCCACCTCTGGCCCGGCTGCACCGGGTTGGAAAGCAGGCGGTTATATCGAAAAACTGCCGAATGACCCCTGGAAAAAACCCTATCAATACCTCTCCCCCGGCGTCAAGGGCGAACTTGATGTCTATTCCCTGGGCGCAGATGGCGCGCCCGGTGGCACAGGCTATGATGCCGATATCGGTTCCTGGGATATTTAAGGCATTGTATGCGCAAGCAGCAAGCATTCGGGTTTACCCTGGTTGAAGTCATGGTGGTGATGGTGATAGCCAGCTTACTCGTGGTATTGGTGAGCCTCAAAGCCCTGCCCAGCAGCAACCAGGCTTTGCAAGAAGAAGCGCGCCGTATTGCGCAATTGCTACAACTGGCACGAGATGAAGCGATTGTGCGCAACAAACCCGTGGCATTTGAATCGGATGGGCAAATGTACCGCTTCTTGCTGCGCAATAACGGTGAGTGGAAAATATTAAGTGAGGTCGATGTGTTGCGCGAACGCTCGTTCACCCAGATTGGTGTTCGCTTAAGCATCGACCCCAAATCGACCGAACCGGGCAATTTGCGCATCGTCTTTGGTCGCGAGCCAATCGACAAACCATTTGTACTCACCATGCAAACAGAAGACAACCATGTGGCAATCCGGGCCGATGGCCTTGGCAACTTTATTGCGGAATGATGAAATGTGCAAACCCCGGCTCTTCCCCCACCATGCCAATGCTGGCTTCACCTTGCTGGAAGTGTTGGTCGCCCTGGCGATTGTGGTGATTTCACTCGGTGCCAGTATCAAGGCAATGGGCAGCTTGATACAAACCAATCAACATATGCAAGCGAGTATTTTAGCCACTTGGGCAGCAGAAAACCGCATCGTCAAATTACGCCTGGAACATGAGTTTCCGGCTTTTGGCAAACGCTCAAGCGACTGCCCGGAAGGCAATTTATTACTCGTGTGCGATGAAGAAGTCAAAGCCACACCCAACCCGAATTTCCGCCGTCTGGAAATCAGCGTGCATGACTCAGCCCATCCCGAAAGGCGCATCACCAAATTGGTGGTGTCGGTTCCCAATGGCTAAGCGCTCTCACTTCTTGCGGCACCCATTGCGTCAGTCACTGCGGCACTCAATGCAGCACTCACCACGCCACCGCACCCTTGGTTTTACCTTGGTCGAGTTACTGATCGCGATTACGATTTTATCGTTTATCGCCGTCATCGGCTGGCGCGGGCTGGACAGTATTTTGCGCTCGCGCACCGTACTCACCACCGATATGGCCCAGTTGCGTGGCCTGCAACTGGCGTTTTCCCAACTGCAAAGCGATTGCGAGCATATTGTCGCCACGGGTGGCTTGAATAACCGCACCACACTCTCCATCGACCCGCAACGCTTAACCATGGTACGCACCGTGCTTGTCGATAACCAACCGACGCGTTACCAGGTTATCGCTTACCGCGTGAAAGATGGCGTACTCACCCGGCGCGAATCGCCCGCCACGCGCGACTTGGTCGAACTCGATACCTTATGGGAAGCGATTTTAAGTGACAAAGACAGCATCGTCCCGGTTACCTTACAAAGCGGTGTCACGGCGATGGCGATTCAAGTCTGGTATAGCGACAATCCGGGATGGCGCACCCAAACCAGCAATGGCTTGAAGCCAGTCAACACACCCGGCGCGCCTGCTGCGGTGGCGACTGGCCTTGAGGTCGCCTTGCAAATTCAAGGTCGCGCCGCCAGCATCGTGAAAGACTTTTTATTGGGGTTCGTATGAGTGCCGCGCAAAAAACGCCCCGCCAGGCTGGCGCAAAGCTGATCCGGCTCAAAAAACAACAGGGTGTCGCCATTATTACGGCGGTGTTGCTTACCGCGCTGGCCATTACCATCGTCGGTAATTTATTTTGGCAGCAAAACGTGCAATTGCGCATGGTAGAAAACCAGCAATTGAAACAAAAAACCCGCTGGATTGTGGTGGGTGGGCTGGATGGGGTACGACTTCTTTTAAATGAAGATTTAAAACATTCCCAATCCGACGATTTAACCGAAATATGGGCCACCCCGATCGCAGAAATACGGCTCGACACCTTCCTCGAACGCAATGAAGATGCCACCGATGTGGGCAATGCCGCTATCTCTGGCCAAATTACCGATGCCAGCTCCTTTTATAACCTGGAAAATCTCGCCAGCAACCGGGTGATCGACAAATATGAAGTGGGCGTGCTCAAAAAACTCATGCTCAATCTGCGCATCAACCCGAGTCTGGCCGATACCCTCGCCACTGCGGTCGCCTCTTCGCAAAAATTAGCCGTCGTGGTGCCCAACAACCCGAACAATCCACCGCAACCCAATCAACCAAACCAGCCGAATCAACCGAATCAACCGAATCAGCCACAGCAACCCAACCCGCCAGCGGGAACGGGCAACCCCGCCGCTGCCAATGGCACGCCGCTGCCAGCCACCCCCGGCAAAGAACCCGCACCCATTGCCGACGTGGGTGATTTAATCGCCCTGCCCGGCTTTACGCCAGAAATTGTTAGCACCCTGAAAAAGTTTGTGATCGTTTTGCCGCGCCAAAATGGCGCTTTGACAACAGTCAACATAAATACGGCTTCAGCCGAAGTTTTATCGGCCAGAATTGATACACTGTCGCTTTCGCAAGCAAAAAGTATAATTCTGGCACGAGAGCGCACACCTTATCGGGATATGGCTAATTTCTGGGCAAATAATCACATTACGTCCAAACCTGAGTACAACCTCGATATCAAGTCTGAATTCTTTCTTGCCAAGAGTCATGCGCGAATCGATCACGCCGACCTGGAATCCATTGCTTTGGTCCATCGCACCTCGGCGGGAACCCGGGTTTTATGGATACGTGAAATTTAGCACCGGGTTCAATCGATCCTCAGTGACTTATTTTTGACTTATTTTTGACTTATTTTTGACTTGGTTTTAGCTTGGTTCTGGCTTGGTTTTGGCTTATTTTTAACTTATTTTCACCTATTTTCTTAGTATAAAGCGAGACATCTTGAGTACTTTGTATATTCGCCACCCCTCCAAGGCCAGCGTCGATAGCGCGCATGGCGCGCTCGCCTGCCCGTTTGCGATGGTGTCCAATAGCGGTGCGATTGAACGCCAGGGCGCGCTACCGCTGACGGGCATGAATAATATGATCGATGAAGCGCAGCAAGTCACCGTCTTGCTCGCTGCCAGCGATGTCTCCTTACTGCGCCTGAAATTACCACCCCTCTCGGCGACCCGCCTGAAAGCCGCTTTACCGAATATGGTGGAAGATCAAATCGTGAGCGACCCGGCCGACTGTGTGGTGGTAGCGCACCAGGGCGCAGCAGGTGCGGATGGCATGCGCATGGTGGCCGTGGCCGAACGCGCATGGCTGGAAAAGCTGAATAAAACGCTACGCGACCTGGGTGCCAGCAAAATTGTGATGTTGCCAACCCAACTGTGTTTATCCCACAACGGTGATGGCGTCAGCGCCGCCATCAGCGAAATGAGCGAAGCGGCCGATGCAGCCATCGATTTAAGCGTGCGCCTCAACGCCGACAGCGCCATGGGGATTCCGGTTTTACCCGAACTGGCGCATATTGAAGCCAATATCGTCGAAACCGTGCGCGCCCTCGTGCCACAAGGCCCGATTCACCTCTGCGTACCCGCCAATCAATTAGCCAACTATCAGGCACTGCACAGCGATCTGACCGAAGGGATTGAATTCCAGGCCGACCAATGGAGCCACTGGCTGGCGGGCGCACCCGCTGCCGGCGTGGATTTAATGCAAGGCCTGGTGGCTGGTGGTGCTGGCGATTTTGCCTGGGCGCGCTGGCGCTGGCCTTTGGTTTTACTCGGTTTGGTGCTACTCACCCATATTGCCGCACTCAATTACCAATGGCTAAAGTTGCGCAGCGAAGCCACCGTGCTGCGTAAATCGATGATGCTGTCATTTACCCAGGTTTTCCCCAAAGAACCGGTCAGCTCTGACCTGCCCGCCCAAATTCGCAAAAAAATCAGCACTGGCAAAGTCACCAGCGGCGAACCAGCCCCCTATGATTTTGCCGCCCTGGCTGCCGCCTTTGGCGATGCATGGAACACCATTTCGCAAGGGCGTAAGTTAGCCAGCATTGCAGGGATCGAATACAAAGACAAAGTGCTGGTGGTACGCCTGAAAACCGATGGCGAAATACCACTTAAAGAAATGGATCAAGCCTTGGCGGCACGCAACATCGCCATTAAATCAACCGCCCCCGACACCTGGGAAATTCGGAGTACCCTATGAGTGAATCCGCATCATTCGACAATTTTTGGCAAGAACGCAGCCAGCAAGAGCGCAAAATGATCAGTTTTGCCGCCATTTTTGGGCTGGCTGCCGTATTGTATTTGCTAGCCTTTGCCCCCGCCATGGATGGCCATGCGCAATTACAAAAAGATTTACCCAAATTACGCCAGGAAGCGGCACAAACCCAGGCCTTGATTCAGGAGGCACAGCGCTATGCCAGTGTTGCGCCGCCGAATGTCACCCCCATCACCAAAGAAAGCCTGGAGCAAATGATGAGTCAACGTGGCTTAACCCCCGCCAGCATGTCATTCACCAGCGACTTTGCGGTCGTCAAACTGAACAACGTCTCCTTCGCCAATTTGGCGAGCTGGCTGGCTGAAGTGCAAAAAACCAGTCGGATTTCGGTTTTGGAAGCATCCATCGTGGCACAATCGACGGTTGGCAATGTCAATGCCAGCCTGACCTTACGGCAACAATTGCAATGATGCGTCTGGTATGGTGGTTGGGGGCAGCACTGCTGACGATATTATTAACAGTTTTGTTTTTTTTACCCGCAGCATGGTTGGTCGATGTGGTTGAAAAACAAACGGCAGGCAGGCTGACTTTAGGCGACCCGCAAGGCAGCATTTGGCATGGTTCAGCATTTATTGGCGGCGCACCCGGTCGGAATGATCCGGTCACGCCGTTGCTACCGGGGCGCTTTACCTGGCAACTCTCGCCCATGGTGCTGCTGGGCCAGGTGCAGATGCGGCTGGAAAACCCGGCGGCATTGAGTGCGCCAGTACAGATAACAGGCGGTTGGAGCGATTGGCAAGTGAGTGCGGGCAGTATTACCCAACCCGCAGAACGGCTGGCAGGATTGGGGGCACCCTTGAACACGCTCAGGCCTTCCGGTGAAATGCGGCTCAAGTGGGATACCTTGAATTTGCAGCGCCAAGGTCAGCAAGTGGATTTACGTGGCAAAACCACACTGGAATTGAACGATATTGGTTCTGCCGTATCTAGTATCAAACCATTGGGCACTTACCAACTCACGATGCAGTGGGAAGGTCAGCAAGCGCAAATGGTACTCGCAACAGTGAAAGGGCCGTTGCTCTTGTCAGGAAAAGGCCAAATGCAAAACGGCCATGTCGATTTTTCTGGCAATGCGCAGGCGGCCAAAGGGGAAGAAGAAAATTTGGCGACTTTACTCAATTTATTGGGTCAGCGCCGCACAGCAGGCGACAAAAACATTATTGCTTTAGAGTTTAGACAATGAAAAAAACATTCACCATGGCTATTACAAAAAAACCCACTCCAAGTCGCACTCAGGCGAATCCGTTCATGCATCCGCTTTTAAAACCACTGGCCTTATCCACCTTATCCACCTTATCCAGCTGGCACCGACTCGGCCTTGGCGCAGCCTTGGCTTGCGCCTTGGTGAGTGGCAACTTGGCGGCCGAGGAAAAAGGGCAAGAAGCAACGCTGAGCATGGTCAATGCCGATATTGAATCGGTGGTCAAGGCGGTAGGCCATTACGTTGGCATTACCTTTATTGTCGATCCGCGCGTCAAGGGCACCATGACGCTGGCCCCGGAAAAGCCACTCTCCAAGGCCGACACCTTAAAGCTACTCAGCTCCACCCTGCGCCTGACGGGCAATGCGCTGGTCATGGGCGATGGCTTTGCCAAAGTGGTGCCGGAATCCGAAGCCAAGCTGCACAGCAGCCCGACTCAAATTGCGCCACTCGCCAACCCGGTCAAGGGTGATCAGATTGTGAGCCAAATCTTCCGCCTCAATTATGAATCATCCACCAATTTGGTGACCATTTTACGTCCGCTGATTTCGCCCAACAATACCGTCAATGCCAACCCCGGCAATAACACCTTAATCATTACCGACTATGCCGACAACGTCACGCGCCTGGGCAAAATCATCGCCGCGCTCGACACCCCGCCCAATAGCGATATCGATGTCATTCCGATCCGCCATGCGATTGCCTCCGACATTGCCACCATGGTCGCGCGTTTAACCGAAAACAATGCTGGCCCGGATGGTGGCCGCATCAGCGCCTTGGCCGACCCACGCACCAACTCCATCGTGCTACGCGCCCCTTCGCTGGCGCGCGCCAATTTTGCCAAATCCCTGATCGCCAAGCTCGATCAACCGACCACGCAAATCGGCAAGGTGCATGTGGTGTATTTAAAAAATGCCGACGCCACCAAACTGGCGCAAACCTTGCGCGCCGTGGTCTCGTCCGACAGTTCCAGCGGTGCCGCCAGCAGCAGCGCCAGCC
>CAMBDR010000087.1 GCA_945864765.1 Janthinobacterium lividum
CACTGGCGGAAACCAAAACCATCGTCGAAGCCACCGAAAAACCGCCGGAGGAGCAGCAAAGTCTGGTACGCAAGACCATACGCTACTTTAAAGGTTTGAGTGCGGATTTGGATGGTTTACCTGAAACCGCCGTGGCACTGGGTAAAACCATCCTCCAAATCGGTGGCTTGTTCGGGATTTTGGCTTGAATGGGGCAGCTTCGATCAGCGCGCCCCATACACCCCGCCCAAACCGATATTGCCCAGCAACAGACATAATAGTAGCAATAATGCGCTCACCCATGGGCGGCGCAATAATTTGTAAGCGCGCAGTCGGTGCGGCAACACGGCTTCTGCCAGCAAATAAGCCGCTGCCGCGCAGACGATTGCGCCAGTCTTAAAAAAGTAAATTTACCACTTACACCAATTGAGAAAATTTACAAGTGTTTTTAAGCGCGATTGCCCTGTCCAGATAACGTCGCTGGCCGGTTTGGCGTCAGTTCTGCATTATAATTAGCACACTTTCCGGCTTACTTCGATCATCATGTCCGACCTATTGGAATCACCCCAGAATCTCATTACCACCCTCCAGGCATTGGTGGAGTCACCCGGCGAGCGCGATGAACTGCGGCGATCCACGGCGGCAATGTGGCGCGATCGGCTCCAATCGGCTGCTGACAATATCGCTCCCGACAAACCGTATCCGATCGTCTTTTTCGGCAAACCCGGTGTCGGCAAATCCACGTTAATCAATGTTTTGCTGGATTTAATGGTGGGTGCCGCCCCGGCAACCAGCAAATCGGCGCTCAAAAATCAGGGTATATTAAGCACCGGAAGCGGGCGAACCACGGTTTGCGAAGTAGGCCTTGGCATGTCGGATGATGACAGCTATCGCCTTGAGATTGTCCCGCTCGATCTTGCGGAAACCGGGCAAGAAATTCGCCTCTACGCGCAAAGCGAATGGCTGCGCCGAACCGATTCCAGCGCCCTGCCCGACACGGACGACACCCTCGCACAGGAATGGGGCCGCTTTATCCGCAACATGACTGGATTGGTGGAGTATGCCGAAACCGATCCGGCCAATCCACGAAAAAAACGCTTGGTCAGGCCAATTGAAAATCTTGCCGCAACCACCCCTACCCTTGAAGCATTTACCACGCAACTTGTCGAACGTGCTGCGTTGGATCAACGCCGTGCGACAAGCTGGGTATGCAATGATTTGGCTGAAATCAAAGCGCTATTTGAAAACATCAATGCAGGCAAGCAGGCTGACGCATTGCTTCCCGAAAAAATCGCTCTGCAATTGCCTGCCCATCACTTTCAGGCGTTGACGCAACATGGCATCGATTTTCCAGGCGTGATCGATACGCGCGGCTTGGACGGCAATATCAGTGATCGCGACGACATTCACGACCACCTGGACAATCCGCATGCCATTTATGTCGTTTGCAGTGCCTTCAACGATGCCCCGGATGGCGATGCGCGCAAGTTTTTTGCCGCAATGAACGAGGACACGCTATATCAACCGCTACTTGCGCGGACGGCTTTGGTTTTGATCGACCGGGAAGAAGCAAGCCAGGTGAACGGTGCCAATGGCAATCGTGAAATCGGGCAAATGTTGAAAACCGATGAATGCATAAAAGTTCTGGCGCAAAATAAATTTTCAATTCCGCAGGATGATATTTTTGCCATTGATGTGATTCAAGACGATGCAACCCGCTTTGATGAACTCGCGCATCGGCTCGCCTTGAAAATTGCCGGCATCAAACAGGGTTTTCGGGATGCTTTTGAATCGGCACGTACTGGCGCACAAAATTTCATCAATATTGTCAAAACCGAAGCTGAAAAATCTGCGATTCTGGAAATTAACCTGAAAATTAAAGCCGTCATGACTGCCGCATGGCCCAGCGGAATTCCGGTGCAAAATCCGGTGGAAGGTGTTTTCTCTGCCATCAATAATGCGCATCCTGCGAGCAAGGTATATGCCACCGCGCGGCGCAAAGGGAGATATTCAAATCTGGATTTATATTCTGCGGCTCGCTATTATGCATCCAAATCGATTGTGAATTGGGTCAATCCATTTTGGCACAGGATTTTCGCGGAACTCGAATTATTGTCCGGCCAAGCAAGCGAGGCACCCATTACAGAGCATATTCAGCTTCTCAAAGACGAAATCCTTGATGGATTAAATCAATTTGTCCGTGAACATGCCGAGGCCATTGCGGATGAATTAAAAGCAGCACTGCATGATCAAGAACCAGCCAAAGAGCTTTGGCGGCGTTGTTGCGATGAATGGGGCAAAGGGAGTGGATTTATAGGGCGGGTCAATTCGCATATAAAAAACTGGACCGACACCAAAACCTATTTCGTGCAACATCGAACCGTCCGGTTGGCCGCTTTACTCCCGTTCGGCAATGAAATTATCATTCAGGCACCGGATTTGGATGCATCAATTTTTGCCGTAAACTTACGGGTGCTTGGCAATGCCGAATTTAAACCCAACTCACTTAATATACTTATTGGTGCCAATGGCATAGGTAAATCAACCTTGTTGGATGTGTACCGTTTTTTACTCCTTGCTTGGGAACGCGGCCCTCATGAAGCCATCAATCTCATTTTCGGCGGTGCCAACAATTTGCGTTCTTGGACAGCAAATGACGACGATGTGGTTGTTATCGGGGCCTCTATTGATCAGATTTATTGGGATGTACTCATTTACCCAAACAACGATGGCAACACATGCCATTTTCAAGAGAGAATGTACGTTCAAGATGCCGTTTTTTATTATCGCGAAATAAATGGGCAAATCACCTACAAGAACCAGACAATTGATTCGCGTCCTACATTGGCCTTACGCCAATTAATAGATCGAGGCGAGACCGACAGCAACCTTTACGTAATAGCAGAATTCATGCAGAAGATTGCCGTATTTGCTGATTTTGACATTCATGCCGTATCCATTCGGGGATCGGCCATTGCTGATAACCGACAATTGGATAGGCGCGGGGGTAACGCAATTGCTTTGCTGCGGCGCTGGCGCTTGGATAATACCGAAAAAGACCGCTACGATTTTGTACTGCGTGGACTTCAGCTCGCGTTCCCCAACACGATTGAGGATTTCGATTTCGATATCGCCGGAGAAATGGTGATGGCCCGCACCTGGAAACCGGGTATTGAAACCCCTTGTTTGTTGCGCCATGAAGCTAACGGCGTGATCCAAATGCTGATTTTGTTATGCGCCGGTGCATCGGGCAAGCCGGGCGGCATTATCGCCATCGACGAACCGGAAAACTGCCTGCACCCCTTTGCCGCCAGCGTTTTCTTGCGCCTTGCCAAACGCCGCGCCGAGTCGCACAATTTCAAGTTGATTTTGGCAACCCATTCGATCGTTATGCTCGACGATATGAGCGATCAACCGGATTCGGTATTCACCATGAAGCCTGTCGAACCCGGTGGCCCGGTTCCAACTCGATTAACCGAACTGTGCAATCGTGAATGGCTGGCCGAATTCCAATTGGGTGATCTCTATGAACAGGGCGATATTGGCAGCAATGAAGATGAGCCGGCCCGCAGAACATGAAATACATCCAATTGATTGTTACCGGGCACTTGGAAAAAAAGGCGCTTGCCCGGTCACTTGGCAAGCTGTTTGAGGCGCTGCTCCCGATGACCGGTGGCGAGCGCTATGAGTGGTTGCCCGCCGAAAAAATTAACGGCGCGACCGGTTTTCCGCTGCCCGACCTTGTCGCGGGCCAGCCGCATAAAAGCATGCTCGCCATGGCCAACAAAATGCTGGCGGCGTTGGAGCCGGGCAAAGACAGGCAACGCCAACCTGACTTGATTGTGCTGATTGACGATGTTGAACTGGGCAACCTGGGCAGGGAATCGGTCTTGGCTGATCATTTTAAAGCCGCACTTCAATCACTGGTTAAAAAAAGATTCCCGGTGCAAGCCGATGCCAACCGGATTTTTGACTCGCTACAGAAAAAATGTTCGTTTCATGTCTTTAAAGCCATGCCGGAGGCTTATTTCTTTGCGGATGCCAATTTGGCCAACCACGGTGCGCCAATCGCTGCGGCCCAATGGCAAGGAAATCCGGCTGCTGACGTAGAAACCATGCAAACCACCGACGCCGACCCGAAATGGAACGATTTCTGCACATCGAAGGATAAACAACAGCAATGCCACATCCCGGCTTGGGCGACGAGCAAGCATCCCAAAGCCTATTTGGAACATCTGCAAAAAATAACCGGGATCGAATATGATGAGGTTGACCAAGGTGCCACCTGGTTGCAAGCTCTCGACTGGAATACGGTAGGGCAAAGCGGCAACGATTGCGTACTGTGCGCCCGAGCGCTGTTCCAGGACTTGGCCGATTGGTTCGACGTTGCCAACCCACTTGGTTCTGGCAGCACCCACCCAAGCTTTTATCCCGCTCGCAACGTCCGTTCCGAGCAATTGCTATTGCGAAATATGTAGCGGGCATGCTGCGCGCTGGCAACCGCCCGGTTGTTGTGCAGATACAATACAAGCGGTTTGTCGGCTCGTGCCAGGATTGTTGCTGGCCAAGGTGGTATCATAAAGCAAATAATCAACTCTGCCAACTTGGCAAACAATGAAGGAGAAAGCAATGAATCGAGAGGCTTTTGAATATGTGTTCATTCACGCGCTCTGTCTGGATGAACTGGGGCGTGATGATCAACGCAGGTATGAGGCGCGCCGCGCGCGCGAGGCCTTGGCCACGCGGGAAGAGTTTGACCGGGGCATACCTGATCCCGAGCCAAAAATCGACTTGACCCAATATTTGCAGCACGCCTACGCCAGACTGCCAGAACTGGCCGCGCAAATCGACGACGTGATGGCGCGTATCGATATGCCCGCCATGGATATCTGGATGTATTGTGTGCCGGAAGACTTGTCGCCACTGAATCGCCCACTCAAGGCCGACGATATGGAGAAATGGTTGTATAGCTTTCGCACCGGGCATTATGGCCTGGGGCAACTGGTCAAGGCGATTTATGGCTTGTACCTGGAAAAACTGCCGGAATCGCCCAGGCCACCGCCTTTTGTACTGGGGACTTTTTGAAGAAATAAGTGAAAAAGCCGCCATTGCGGCGGCTTTTTCAGCTTCATCGTCAATCGTAAACAATGAGCTTAAACAATAAGCTTAAACGTCAATATTACCCGCCTGCAGCGCATTACCTTCAATAAACGCGCGCCGTGGTTCGACATCATCCCCCATCAAGGTGGTGAAGATTTGATCGGCGGCAATCGCATCGTCAATTTGCACCTTGAGCAAACGCCGTACCGTCGGGTCCATCGTGGTTTCCCACAATTGGCTTGGATTCATTTCCCCCAACCCTTTATAACGCTGCTTGGAAACACCGCGTTCGGCTTCATCGCGCAGCCATTGCATGGCGTGGTGGAAGTCAATAATGGTCGATTCTTTGGTGCGCTCGCCTTCACCCCGGCGGATGAATGCGCCAGGGCCGATCAAGCCCTTGAAAGTGGCGGCGGCATTGGCCAGCACTCGGTAGTCAGAACCCTGGACAAAATCGGCATCGATCTGGCTGACTTTGACATTGCCGTGGTGGATGCGCTCAATCCACAGCAAATGTTTTTCCGACAGTTCGTCCGAGCGCACACTGGCCGTGACCGCACCATCATTAATGGCGGCGCTCAAGGCTTGGGCCGAGGCTTGCGCCGAGTCCAGCGTGCTCAAATCAAGCTGCACGCCAGTCATGATTGCCGACAACAGCGCGCGGTCAATCACACGGGTCAGGCGCGTCATAATGGCGTTGGCGACGTTAAATTGGCGCACCAATTCGGCCAAGGCTTCGCCCACA
This sequence comes from Janthinobacterium lividum, assembly GCA_945864765.1. Lineage (GTDB taxonomy): Bacteria > Pseudomonadota > Gammaproteobacteria > Burkholderiales > Burkholderiaceae_D > CAMBDR01. The sequence continues at coordinate 5,825 of CAMBDR010000087.1, forward strand.
ATCGGGTCTGCGCCTTCGCTCGGAATCAAGGCCGCGCCATTTAAGGCCACGCCCATCATATACGCGGCTTCTTCGACATCGTCCTTCAAATAACGCTCATCGCGCCCGGCTTTGACTTTATACAGCGGCGGTTGCGCGATGTAGATATGGCCACGTTCCACCAATTGCGGCATTTGGCGATAAAACAGCGTCAACAGCAGGGTGCGAATGTGGGCACCGTCCACGTCCGCATCGGTCATGATAATGATGCGGTGATAGCGCAATTTGTCGGCGTTAAATTCATCCGGCCCAATCGAGGTACCCAGCGTCGCGATCAGGGTGGTGATTTGCTCGCTGGAGAGCATTTTCTCAAAGCGCGCTTTTTCCACGTTCAATACTTTACCGCGCAGTGGCAAAATCGCCTGGAATTTACGATCCCGCCCTTGCTTGGCCGAACCACCCGCCGAATCACCCTCGACGATATACAGTTCGCACAGGGCCGGGTCTTTCTCCTGGCAATCGGCCAGTTTTGCCGACAAGCCCAGGCCATCCATAATCCCCTTGCGCCGGGTCAGGTCGCGCGCCTTGCGGGCAGCTTCACGCGCGCGCGCGGCTTCCACAATTTTGGCGCAAATCAGCTTGGCGTCGTTTGGTTTTTCCTGCAGATAATCGGTCAGGGTTTTGGCGACGATTTCTTCCACCGGGCCGCGTACTTCACTTGACACCAGCTTGTCCTTGGTTTGCGAGCTGAATTTGGGTTCCGGCACCTTCACCGATAACACGCAAGTCAAACCTTCACGCATGTCGTCGCCAGTGACTTCGACCTTGGCTTTTTTGGCGTATTCGTGTTCTTCAATATATTTGTTGATCACGCGCGTCATCGCGGCGCGCAAACCGGTTAAATGGGTGCCGCCGTCGCGCTGCGGAATATTATTGGTGAAGCACAGCACTTGCTCGTTATAGGCGTCATTCCATTGCATCGAAATATCGACCGTGATATTGGTGTTTTGGTCCGACATACGCTCGCCCGTGGCCTGGAACACTGTTGGGTGCAAGACGGTTTTGGCCTTGTTGATGTAATCGACAAAACCACGGGTGCCACCTTCAAAGGCAAATACTTCTTCCTTGCCGTTGCGATGATCGGAAAGGCGAATCCTGACCCCGTTATTGAGGAAGGACAGTTCGCGAATCCGTTTGGCCAAAATATCGTAATGGAATTCGACGTTGTTGAAGATCTCTTCATCGGCCCAGAAGTGCACGTCGGTGCCACGTTTATCGGTTTCACCAATGACTTTGATGGGGGAGCATTCGACCCCGTTGATGATTTCGATTTCGCGGTTTTGCGGCACACCACGCACAAATTCCATATGGTGGACTTTGCCATCGCGCCGGATCGTCAGTTTCAATAGCTTGGACAAACCATTCACGCACGAGACACCCACGCCATGCAAACCGCCCGATACCTTGTAGGAGTTTTGATCAAACTTGCCGCCAGCGTGCAATTCGGTCATGACGATTTCGGCTGCACTGCGCTTGGGTTCATGCTTGTCGTCAAACTTGATGCCGGTGGGCACGCCGCGACCATTGTCGGTGACTGAAATCGAATTGTCAGAGTGGATCGTGACATGAATTTCGGTACAGTGACCGGCCAGCGATTCATCGATTGAATTATCCAACACTTCAAACACCAGGTGGTGCAAGCCAGTGCCGTCGGAAGTGTCGCCAATATACATGCCAGGGCGCTTGCGTACCGCTTCCAGGCCTTCCAGGATTTGAATTGAGGCGGCACCATATTCTTCTGGTTTGGCCGTGCCAGGATTGTCTTGTGGGTTTGAGGACATAAACAGCTTTCAGTATGAGACAAAGAACAAAAAACGACGCTTGCGAGCGATAAAAAACAGGGTCGGCAGCTAGCTGAACTTATTTGTGTGACTTAAATACGCATTGGCATCACCACGTATTTGAAATCGGGATTATCAGGAATTGAAATCAGGGCCGACGAATTGGAATCACCCAGGGAGATATTGATTTGTTCGGCTTTGATATTGTTTAACACATCGAGTAAATAGGTGACGTTAAAGCCGATATCGACTTCCTCGGCGGTATAGGCGATTTCCAACTCTTCCGCAGCTTCTTCCTGATCGGTATTGGTGGAAATGATTTTGAATGCATTGTCGCCAATGATGCAACGCACACCCTTGAACTTGTCATTGGTCATAATCGCCACCCGTTGCAGCGAGCGCAGCAATTCTTCGCGGCTGATCAGGAAGTGGTTTTTATAACCCTTGGGGATGACCCGGTTAAAGTCGGGGAATTTACCTTCCACCAGCTTCGATACCAGTTCCAGATCGGCAAACTGTAATTTGACTTGATTGGCGGCGATATCCATTTCCACCGGTAAATCGTTTTCTTCCAGCAAACGCTGCAATTCCATAATGGTTTTGCGTGGGATGATCACTTCTTGCCGTTCAAAGCTTTGCTCGGTCTCGGCCTGGCAATAGGCCAGACGGTGGCCATCGGTGGCCACCGCAATCACGTGGTTGCCGTCCAGCACCAGCAGCAAGCCATTCAAGTAGTAGCGAATATCTTGCTGCGCCATGGAAAAATGCACCATGTGAAATAAGTGCTTCAGGGTTTTTTGCGGCAGCGTTACGTGGGCACCAAATTCGGTGGCTTGACTCATGAGCGGGAAATCTTCCGACGCCAGGGTTTGCAAATTGAAGCGCGATTTACCCGATTGTACCGTCAGGCGTTTGTTGTCCAGGTTGAGTTTGACTTCGCCACTTTCGGGCAGGGCGCGCAAAATGTCGAGAATTTTGCGTGCCGCCACGGTGATGCCGGCCACTTCTTCATTGGCCCCGATTTCAGCCTTGGTGGAAATTTGAATTTCCAGGTCGGTTGATAAAAAGGAGACGGTTTCGCCTTCCTTGTTGATCAGGATATTAGCCAGAATCGGCATCGTATGCCGACGCTCGACAATACCACTGACAATTTGCAGTGGACGCAATAGGGCGTCACGAGTAGATTTGACCAGTTGCATACTATTCCTTTTTTATAGATTACAGCAAATTATGAAATATAAATCTGTTCGACCCGAAAAGCTGGTTCGGCTGTTACCGCCGTCAGCCTTTCAGGGTTTGTTCCAATACGTGTAGCTCATGATTGCATTCCGGGTTTTTGGCCCGATCCGAGGTGATTTTACGCACCGCATGTAATACCGTGGTGTGGTCGCGCCCACCAAATAATTCGCCAATTTCGGGCAAGCTTTTTTGCGTCAATTCCTTGGCCAAATACATCGCAATCTGGCGTGGCCGGGCAATATTGGCCGGGCGGCGCTTGGATGTCATATCGGCCATTTTGATATGGAAAAAGTCAGCCACGGTTTTTTGAATGTTTTCAACCGAGATTTGCCGATTCTGTACCGACAATAAATCTTTCAGTGCTTCCTTGACGATATCGATATTGATTTCTTTGCCGTGAAAGCGCGAATACGCCAAAATTTTGCGCAGTGCGCCTTCCAGCTCGCGCACGTTCGAGCGCAAATGCTTGGCCACGAAAAAAGCCACATCGTCGGATAAAAACACGCCTTCGGTCTTGGCTTTTTTCAGTAAAATCGCGACCCGCATTTCCAGTTCCGGCGGTTCAATCGCTACCGTTAAACCGGAATCAAAGCGTGAAATCAAGCGATCATCCATGCCGCTGATTTCTTTCGGATAGGTATCGCTGGTAATGATGATTTGCTTTTTTGCCGCGATCAAGGCTTCGAAGGCGTAAAAGAATTCTTCCTGGGTGCGGCTTTTGCCGTTGAAGAATTGAATATCATCGATCAACAACATATCCAGCGAATGGTAGTAATGTTTGAATTCGTCAAAGCCTTTGCGCTGGTAGGCGGTGACCACATCGCGCACGTATTGCTCGGCATGAATATAGCGGATGCGTGCCTGAGGGCGGTCTTGCAATACCTGGTTGCCAATCGCGTGAATCAAATGGGTTTTGCCCAGACCCACGCCGCCATAAAAGAACAGCGGGTTGTAGGATACGCCGGGGTTGTTGGCCACTTGAATTGCGGCGGCACGCGCCAATTGATTGGCTTTACCGGTCACCAGGCTGTCAAAACTCAAATCGGTATTGATGCGGCTTTGTTCGCGCCGGGGCGAATTGG
>CAMBDR010000088.1 GCA_945864765.1 Janthinobacterium lividum
GCGCGGCGTGTTGCGCGCGTTTTTGCCGACATAGTCCGGGTTGCCCAGGGTGACTACGCCTGTATTGGCATTGATATTCTCGGCCACCTGCAAAATCTTCGCATCCTGTAGCGCTACGCCGGCAAACACTTCCCATTGTTCGTTGATGCGGCCAGCCAGTTCCAGCTCCACGCCCCTGGTGCGGCGTTTTTTGGTCAAAATGGCGGCAGTGGATTCCAGATCGGCATTGCGTTCCCATTCTTTGCTGGCCTGGTAGGCGGCGGCGCGTAGCGCCAAATCACCATTCAGTAACAACCACTTGGCACCCAGTTCAATCACATCGCTACGTTCTGCCGGTTGCGGCTTGACGGTTAATTGGTACAAGTCTGCCGTGGGGCTGAAGGAATCGCTCCAGCCCAGGTAGTAATGGGTTTCGTCAGTCGGGTGGAAAGAGAGGGCGGCGCGGTAGCTGTTTTCGCCAAATTTCAATTGGGGCGAGGTCACGCTGCTATAGTTGGCGTCCAGCTTGTCGTGGCGCGCACCCAGCGTGGCCTTCCATTTGGGCAGCAATTGCATCGTATCCTGGGCGTAAAACGCATACGAATCGCTGGTAAATTTGTTGGGGACGGCGGTGAGCGATGCTTGCAACGGGCGAAAATCCGGCAACGCGGTACTGCCGAAATTTTGTAAGCCAACGCGGAAACTGTCTTCTTTCAGATATTCAAGCCCGGCCACTACGTCATGCTTCAAGCCCAGCGCTTGCAGTTGGGTGCTGTAGTCCGATTGCAGGGTCGTGGTTTTGTAATTCGAGGTGCGGCTTTGGTTGCCACCCACGCCGCCCACGGCATCCGGCGGCGTACTCACATTCGGGGTTTTGGCCCAGTAACTGCGCTCGTATTTGGCAAAACGCAATTGGGTACGCAGTTGGCTGTTGCCGGCGAAATGGGTTTCGTTGATCAAGGTGGTGATGCTGGTATTGCTTTTATCAAAGGTGCGCGCATTGCCCCAAAAATAGTTGGAAGGCAGGCGCGTATTGGGTGCGCGCGTGGCCGCATCGAATGAAATCCCGTAATCCGGGTTGTCATTGGTTTTGCTGGTGATGTGATTGATCCAGAATGGATTATCCGTGTGCAAATTCAAACCCAAACTCAGGGCGATACCTTTGCGGTGGATTTCTGCTTCCGTACCACTGACCGGGTTGCTGCGCCAACTGCCTTCATCGCGTTGCATCAAGTTCACGCGCAGTGCGGTGTTGCGGTTAATCGGTTTGTTCAGGTCGGCCGTGGCCTCGCGGTAGTGATATGAGCCGAGGGTGGCACCGATTTTATATTGCTCATAATTCAACGGTGTTTTGCTGACCTGATTGATCACGCCACCCGCTTGGCCACGGCCAAACAACATCGCGCCAGCACCACGCAAGACATCAATTTGCTCCAGATTAAAGGTTTCGCGATTGTATTGCGCGGTGTCGCGGATGCCGTCCAGATACAGGTCGCCAAAGGTATAAAAGCCGCGCAGATTCATATTGTCGCCGCTGCGGCCGCCTTCGGCTGCGTTGAATGATAAGCCGGATACATTGCGCAAGGCTTCGCGCAGGGAACCGACCTGTTGCTGCTCCATCAGGCTTTGCGTGACGGTGGTGATGGCTTGCGGTACTTCGTGCGGGTCTTGCAAGACTTTGCCGACCCGGGTGCTGGTGGCGCGCAGCCCGTCCGGCTTGTCGGCGCTGGCTTGCACTTTTACGGCTGGCAGTTCTTTTGCGGCTGGCTCGCTGGCGGTTTGGGCCTGTGTGTGGGGGCTGAGGGTGGATAGCCCGGCCAGCATCAATGCGCCCAGTGGCAACAAATGTCGTTGTGAATCTGCACCGGCTTGGGTGGGTAATGGCTGAGGTAATGGCTGAAACATGTTTAACTCCTGATTAGCGAAAAATAAAGGCTGGCTGGAGCTGTACATGCATCAGAAGATGATTGAGCGTACTGAAACCGGGCTGGCGGATGGTTGATGGTTGATTGATTGCGCTGGTGGGCATTACCAGGCGGGACGTAGTTTTGTCTGTGTTACCCCTGCAAACTGAAATCGATGGGCACCAGCACCCAGGCGGTAACTGCATCCTTGCCTTGCCGCGCGGGTAAAAACTTCCAGCGCGAAACGGCGGCGATGGCGGATTTATCCAGACGCTCGAAGCCGGAACTGGTGCGTACTTCGATTTTACCGGGCAAGCCCGACGCTTCCACGAAAACGTGGAGCAAGACCCGGCCCGCTTCCCGGTTGCGGCGCGAAATAGGCGGGTAGTTGGGTGCGGGGTTGTCGAGATAATCGATGTCAAAGCGGGGCGCTACCACACTCTGCACTGGCGCAGGCGGCGTTGCGGGCGTGGGCGCAGCGGCGGAAATGACCGCCGTTTGCGTGCCAGGCTCCAGCGCGGCCAGTTCGGGCGCAGCCATGGGGCTGGCGCTACTCGGCAGGGCCGGGGCGAACCGGGCAGGCGCTGGGCGCGCCAGCGTTTTGGCGGGTGTATCGCGGGTGTTTGGTGTTGTCGTGGGTTTGAACTCGACCCTGGGCGGTACTTTTGGCGTGCTCATCACAATATGCACCACATTCATCAACAAGGGCGTTGGCGGCGTGGGCAAGCTGACGGAATGGTTGGATGCCAGCACAGCAAGCAAACCCAAGTGCGCCAACACAATCAGCAGCAAGGCCGCAGGGGAGCGGCGCGCAGCTTGAAATGGCAATTGAGAATGGCTACCAGCGGGCCGTACCAGCGCTGCGCCGATATGGCCAATGGAAAGCGCCAGCCGCACCGCATTGCACAAGCCTCGCCAGCGCAACGATGGGCGCAAACTGCCTGCCAGAGTCGAAGAAGGATTCATGATAAATAAACGCAAAAGCTGAAATTGGGAGCTTCATTATAAATGATAATCATTCGCATTTGTAAAATTCATGAAATAAAGGTGTTCAATGACAGCGGTTTGAGGTTTTTCGTCATTCACCGAAGCCTTGGCGGCATTGGCCGAAAAGCGCGGGACTTTTCTTTCTCAAAGCTTTATCTTGTATCCATCGACAACGCAATACCAACCGGATTAATTTTACAGAGGGAAATGAAATGACTACGCCAGAGCATAACTTGAGCAAAAATAGCGCACATGAGGAATGGAAAAACGGACGTGGCAAGCATAAGCACACCTTTCTTGGTTTGATTTTGATTGGTGTCGGTTCCATCTTCATGCTCAAGCAATGGGGCTATATTGATCCATCCTGGTTTCAATATAAGTTTCATTGGTGGTATATTGGGTTGATGGTGCTGGCCAGTAATGGCTTGTGGGAGCTATTGGACGCCAAAAATTTGCGGCAAGTCGGTAAGGGATTATTCCTCATTGGACTCAGTTTTTGGGTGTTTGCATGCATTGAGCATGTATGGGGCTGGACCTTCGCCAATTCCTGGCCCGTGTTGTTAATTGTCATTGGGGGAAATGTGGTTCTGCGTGGTTTGAGCGGCAGTAAGCACGACTAAGTTTGCAGCGACCTGCTGTTTTGTATCGTATTCATTCACTTTTGGAGAAAATCATGGTTTCACTGGATAAAGCCAATCCGCAAAATCAAAAACGCGTTATTTTGGGCATCGTCATCATTGCCCTGGGGGTGATGGCATTATTTGCCAATGTTTTGAGTGGTTTGCATTTGCTGGAATTTTGGCCCGTCATGTTCATCGTAGTTGGTTGTGTCAAACTGAGTCAGTCGGAAGGTGGCAAAGGTTCTTCGATCGGGATCGTTTTCATTGTGCTGGGTGGCTTGATGACCTTGTCGAATTTGGGTTTGTTCCGTATGACGGATATTTGGCCGCTGTTTTTGATTGGCGCAGGTATTTTGTTGCTGATGAACAGCCCTCCTGCCATGCTGGCCAACCTGACCCGCGCCAATGCCAATCAAAATGCTGATGTCGGTGATCACATCAATTCGATTTCCATCTTCGGCGGCAGTGAAACCAAAGTGGTATCGCCAACCTTTCAAGGCGGTGAAGTGATGGCGATATTTGGTGGTTCCACCGTCGATTGCAGATCCGCATCGATAGAAGGGCGTGCAGTTATTCAGGTGTTTTCGATGTTTGGTGGGGTAGAATTCAAAGTGCCCGCCGATTGGAGTGTGGTCAACAATACCAGCGCCATAATGGGTGGGGTGGATGACAGCACAGTCGCCCCCAAGGAAAGTGGCAAATGTCTGGTGATTGAAGGCTTTGTGGCGCTGGGCGGCATCGAAATTAAAAATTAACCATTCAATTGACACCTTCAGGCACCCGGCAATGACCCCATTCACCACGCCCAATCTGGCACTTTATTTAATCAGTAGCCTGGTGCTTGGGGTCTTGCTGGCAGTATTGTTGGTGAATGTGGACGCCGTGGACGCTGGTGCGGCGGGGCAATCGGTGTGGCTGGGGGCATTGTTGTTCGCGCTGCCGGTGAGCCTGGTTTTTGGTTTTGTCACGGCTTCGGCTTACTATGTCTGTCGCGCCCAGGCGCTGGCCCAGCGCCGTTTATGGCTCACTTTGGGCACCTATTCCAGTTCGGCCCTGGTGTCCGGCTTGATGTTGCTGATGTTGTGTTATCTTTGGAATGGCTTGAGTGCCCAGGTTTTGCCCGGCAGGCATCAGGGTTTGCTCCACTTGTCGCACCAAACCAGTGTGATGTTGTTGGTGGCCGGTAGTGGCGTGTATTTGCTCTCGCTGTTGCTGCATGATGTGTTGCTGGCACTGGAAACCATGCGTCTGGCCGAACGGCGCGCGGTAGAAGCCCAGGTCAAAGCGCGCGATGCCGAGCTACAGGTGTTACGCACCCAAATTAACCCGCATTTTTTGTTCAATAGCTTGAATTCGATTAGCGCCTTAACTTCCATCGACCCGGCTGCTGCGCGCAGCATGACCTTGGCGCTATCCCAATTTTTCCGCCTGACGCTCAGTTTGTCCGAGCGTGAACGCATCACCCTGGCTGAAGAAATTGAATTATGTGAACAGTTTTTGGCGGTTGAAAAAACCCGTTTCGGCAAAAAACTGCAATCCGAATTCATCATCAGCGACAGCGCCCAAACGGCGCTGATTCCACCGATGTTATTGCAGCCGTGCATAGAAAATGCCATCAAACACGGCATTCGCGACCTAACCGATGGCGGCACCATTACGGTCAACGCCGAAACCAGCGGCGAATGGTTGCATATCAGCATCATCAATCCGATTGAAGTGGAAGACCCGGAAGATGCGCAATACGCGCATTTGCTACCCAAGCGCGAAGCACAGGTGGGCACGGGCACAGGTTTGAAAAACATCCGCCAGCGCTTTTTATCGCTGTATGGTGAGCGCGCGCGAGCCAGTTGGGGCAGCGCGGATGGACAATTCAAGGTGGAATTGGTGTTGCCGCTGTCCACCTCGCTCAACTTGGCCCCAGCCCAGGAAACCACATGAGGAAAACACATGAGGAAAATTCGATGACCACCGTCTTGATTGCTGACGATGAAGAATTGGCGCGCCGCCTGATTCGCGAATACTTGGCCGCGCATGGCGATATCGACATCATCGGCGAAGCCGAAAATGGCCTGGATGCCGTGAAAAAAATCAACGCACTGAACCCGGATTGGGTGTTTCTGGATATCCAAATGCCCAAATTGACGGGCTTGGAAGTGTTGGAAATTACCGGACGCCGGGCGGGGGTAATTTTTACTACCGCTTATGATCAATATGCGCTCAAGGCCTTTGATTTGCACGCCGTTGATTACTTGCTCAAGCCATTCTCCCAAAGCCGCTTTGATGAAGCCCTGGATAAGGCACGCAAGATGCTGGGGCAACCATCCGAGGCGCTGCAAAACCTGATTGCCGCGCCGGGTAGCAAACTGGCGCGCATTTTGATTCGCGACCGCAGCCAGGTGCATGTGATCGCGCTGGACAAGGTGGAATATGTGGAAGCGCAGGACGATTACATCAACATCCATAGCGAAGGGCGTGCTTACCTTAAAACCCAGGCCTTGTCGGAGTTGGAAGCCCAGCTTGATGCGCGTCAGTTTGTGCGCGTGCACCGCTCGTTTTTGATCAATATCGCGTTTTTGCAAAGCATTGAGCGTTATACCAAGGACAGCCATATTGCGCTGATGAAAAGTGGTAAGCAAGTGCCGATTAGCCGCGCTGGCTATGAGCGAATTAAAGAATTAATGTGACCTCATTAATATGTGCTGGCAGGTGTGCTCATCTGCGTGCCTCTGTGGTTTTTTGTGGATAAGGTTGAAAGTGAAAATGAAAATGAGAATGAGAATGAAAATGAAACGGTCGAAAAATAAAAATCGGGTCGTGTTGGGCGTGATGATCATCGCCTTCGGCGTGGTTGCCTTATTGGAAAAAAACTTCCGGGGCTTAAATCTGATGCAATTTTGGCCCGTTGTTTTCATTGTGCTGGGCACGCTGAAGATTGTGCAAACCGAACAGCGCAATGGTTATATTCTGGGCGGGATTTTTATTACGCTCGGGTGTTTGATGACGCTGTCAAATTTGGGTTGGATTCAGTTTCGCCTGCGCGACTGGTGGCCTTTGCTCATGATTGGCGGGGGGATTTTGATGTTGCTCAAGGGGCGGGAAGACGGCCATGGCCGGGACGAGAAATCGTCAAGCCAATTCGAGATGCTTGCAAAGTTGGAAAAATCCACCTCGAACGGCAGCACCATCGATAGCTTTGGCATGATGTCGGGCAATAAAATCAATGTGATCTCGCAAGAATTTGCCGGGGGCGAAGCCACCGCGATTATGGGCGGCGTGGAAATTGATTTTACCAAAGCGTCGATGCAAAAACCGGCCACGCTGCATGTGTTTGCGGTGTGGGGCGGCATCGAATTATTTGTGCCCGCTGATTGGACGGTGATCAATAATGTGATACCGATTATGGGCGGCGTAGAAGATAAAACCGTGCCGCCGCTGAATAAGGATAAATGTTTGGTGCTGGAAGGCTATGTGTTGATGGCGGGGGTGGAAATCAAAAACAGGTGACGATTTTCGCCCCCCCCCATTGCCTTGCTCACTGTGCTGCGCGCTGTGCTGCTCACTTTGCTACTCTACGGGATGCCAAACAGTAACGCGCCCAGCACATTCACCGATAACTGCACCACCGAAACCGCCCACACGCTGTTGCCCGTGCTGCGATAGGTGGCGCTATAAATCACGCCCGCCACTGCCGCCAACAGCATGAACATATGGCCCGCCTTAAAATGCGCCAGCCCAAACAGCGCACCGGTGACCAATACTTCAATCGGCGTGCCCATGCCTTTTAAATGGTCTTGCACAAAGCGGCGAAAATAAAAGTCTTCTGCCACCACGGTAACGATATTATTCAAGGCAAACCATAGTAGCGCGACCTTCAAGGCCGGGTGAAAATGTTTTACTTCGAGCACAATCGCCAGCACAGGCACAACAATCAGCCCGGCCAGCAACCAGCCGGAAGCGGTACGAGTCCAGCGTAGCGGGGCGGGTAGCAGGATTGCCAGACCCAGCGCGATCACCAGTTTGGCGGAGTTGATATTCAGCGGGCCATAAACGATGCGCTCAAAGCCTTTGATCAAGCCGATGCTCATGACCAGGCCCAGTACGCCGGCCAGAATAAACCCCAGCGTGCGGGTGCTGCCTTTGCCGAAGCTGGCCATCATGACAAAGATAATGAAAACAACGCTGCTGATCAGCGCGAGGTGATGCATTGGGTTGAGTTCTTGGGGCATGGAAATTTTATGGAAAGTAAAAATGAACAAGCCGCTGATTTTACACTCAGCGGCTTGTCGTTTTAAGAATTTGCTTACATATTGGGATAATTCGGCCCGCCACCACCTTCAGGCACCACCCACACAATATTTTGAGTCGGATCTTTAATATCGCAGGTTTTGCAGTGGACACAGTTTTGCGAATTGATTTGCAAACGATCTTCCCCCGCATCGGTTTTCATAAATTCATACACGCCAGCCGGACAGTAACGCGCTTCCAGACCCGCATATTTGGCCAGATTCACCGATACCGGCACGCCAGCGTTTTTCAGCGTTAAATGCACCGGTTGATGTTCGGCGTGGTTGGTGTTGGAAATAAAGACCGAGGACAGCCGATCAAAGGTCAGCTTGCCATCCGGCTTGGGGTAATTAATCGGTTGGCATTGGCTGGCCGGTTTCAGGTATTCGTGATCGGCCGTATTGTGGTGTAAAGTCCATGGTGCTTTACCCCGGAAAACAACCTGATCAATGCCCGCCATCAAGGTGCCCAAATACAAGCCCTTGGACAGCCACGGCTTCACATTGCGCGCCTTGTACAATTCTTCATACAACCATGATTGTTCGAATGAGCTTTGGAAGCTGGTCAACTCGTCCTGCGCGCGCTCGGCTCCCACGGCATCAAATGCCGCTTGCGCTGCCAGCATACCGGTTTTAATCGCTGCATGGCTGCCTTTGATGCGGCTCATATTCAAAAAGCCGGCATCGCAACCGATTAGCGCGCCGCCCGGCACGGTGAGTTTGGGCAGCGATTGCAAACCCCCTGCGGTAATCGCCCGCGCGCCATACGCGATGCGCTTGCCGCCTTCAAAAAACTTGCGAATTTCCGGGTGGGTTTTGTAGCGTTGGAATTCTTCGTAAGGTGACAGATACGGGTTTTCATAAGCCAGACCGACCACATAACCGACCATGACCTGATTATTTTCCAGGTGATACAAAAACGAGCCGCCATAGGTTTTGCTATCCAGCGGCCAGCCCGTGGTATGAATCACCAATCCGTCTTTATGCATTTTGGGGTCGATTTCCCACAACTCTTTAATGCCGATGCCATAGCTTTGTGGGTCTTTGCCTGCATCCAGTTTGAATTTGGCGATCAGTTGCTTGCCCAGGTGGCCGCGTGCGCCTTCGGCGAACAACGTGTATTTGGCGTGCAATTCCATACCCAGCGCAAAGGCATCGGTCGGTTCGCCATCGCGCCCCACGCCCATATTGCCGGTGGCCACGCCTTTGACTGCGCCTTTTTCGTCATACAAAATTTCTGCGGCGGCAAAACCGGGGAAAATATCCACACCCAGGCTTTCGGCTTGTTGCCCCAGCCAGCGCACCAGATTGCCCAAAGAGATGATGTAATTGCCATGATTAGTGAAGCATTCTGGCAACAGTGCTGCGGGCACTGAGTTGGCCCCGGTTTCGCTTAGAAACAACACCCGGTCTTCGGTGACTTCGGTGTGCAGCGGCGCACCTTTTTCTTTCCAGTCTGGGATGAGTTCGGTTAAGGCGCGAGGGTCCATGACGGCACCGGACAGAATATGGGCACCCAGTTCACTGCCTTTTTCAAGCAGACAAACCCCCAGTTCAGTGCCTTTGGCAGCGGCCAGTTGTTTTAGTTTGATGGCGGCTGCCAAACCTGCAGGGCCGCCCCCGACGATTACCACATCATACTCCATGGTTTCACGCGGGCCGTATTGTTCAATTAAGCTTTGGGTCATGGTTTCACCGTTGTTTAAAAAATTTGTAATTGCGCAGATTTTGCTGGACATTAGTAGACGGCACAATCTAATCAAACCGATTTCATGTAATGATAGCGGTAATCGGGCTAATGTCAGAGAAAATTAGCGCAGTTTGGCGTAATTTACGGCGATTGTCGCCGTTGGACGTGGTTGAGAAGGAGAATTTTGTGGGTATTGAAGTCAATTTCGAAGGCAAGATCGCAATGGTCACCGGCGCGTCCGGTGGTTTGGGTGCGCGTTTTGCCAAAGTGCTGGCCATGGGTGGCGCACAGGTGGTGCTGGCGGCACGCCGCACTGAATTGTTAAAAGAGCTACGTGCAGAAATCGAAGCCGATGGCGGCGCGGCGCATGTGGTCAAGTTGGACGTGACCGATTACGCCAGCATCAAGGCCGCGGTGGCGCATGCGGAAACCGAGGCGGGGCCGATTGATATTTTGGTCAA
>CAMBDR010000089.1 GCA_945864765.1 Janthinobacterium lividum
ATTTGTTCCAACAGCCGATCAATACGCGCCAGGCTCTCGCGGGAATAATCCAGTTTGACCTGGTTCAAGGCCTTGGCAAATGCCAGCCCACCGGGAAATTCGCCATTATTGGCAAACGCCTGCAAAAAGCTTTTTGCGGTTTCATCCTGGGTGGGGTATTGCGCTTTCTCTTGCGCACGCGGCCAAATCACAAAAGTGTGGTCGATGGTGGCGGCCATGGCCTTGATCACCAATTCATGATCCAGCTCGGGCAAGGCCATCAGGCGGGGGATCAAGCTGTCCATGCCATCGGCATCCTGAGCAATCGCGCACAGCGCAGCGCCACCTTCCAACACCCACAAGCTTGCCGCAAAATCCATCCTCGGTTCATTGGTCATAATGGAAATTTGCTGCAATTGACGCCAGCTCAGGGTTTCGACGCTGCCGTTGGCAAGGGTATGGGTGATGCGCTCTTCATCAAAAACCACCTGTGCTTTGGATGGGGGCTTTTTGCCCAAGAGGCGAGAAAAAAAATTCATATGGCAAGTCCATTTCAAGTTTAGTTTAGCCCAAAGGCGGTGGCCGCCGCTGCGCCCACGGTTGCGCCTGTTCCAATTCTGCCGCCAGATTCAGTAAGGTTTGCTCGGCCCCAAAACGCCCCACCAACTGCGTGCCAATCGGCAGATTTTGTGCATTCCAATACAAGGGCACGCTGGCCGCTGGCTGGCCAGAAAGATTGAAAGGCACGGTCCAGCCGATGTATTCCAACAGGCGGCGCGATTGGCTATCCACCAGGGGATTACTTTTTAAAGTCCAATTCCAGCCCAAATGAGCAATAAACAGGCGGGACACCCACTTTTCAAAATCGCTCGTCATCAAGCCCCCTATCGTCATCGGTAATTGATTGATCACGGGTGTCACCAGAATCTCATATTTTTCATGGAACTGCGCCATGATCCGGCCTTGGCGCAACATAAAATCACGCGAAGCGGCCAATTCGCCCGCGCTACGTAATTCGCCATAGCGCGCCAGCACCAGCGAATCAATTTCCACATCGCGCCAGTGTACCTTGCGCCCGATCAGGCGTTCACTATTGCGCATCAGGCTTGCCAGTTCACTGGACAACACCATCAACATGGCGCGGCACATTGGTTCAGGGTCATCCAAGGGCGGATGCACCCGCTCCACATGGTGCCCCAATTGCTGCAACAAGGCAACGCTATGCATCAACGCGGCATGGCAATCGGGGTGCAAACTGCCGCCCATGAAGGGTTGATCGGTGTAAGCAATGCGCAGGCGGGGGCCATCCCGGCGCAGGCCAGACAAAAATGGTTGGGCTGGCAGCGGGCAATGCCAGGCATCGCCCGCTTCATACCCGGCGATACAAATATCGAGCATTGCGGCAGAATCGCGCACCGAACGGGTTATCACATGGTGTTCCGCAATGCCTTGCCAGCACTCGGAAAGATTCGGCCCAAATGAAGAGCGGCCACGGCTGGGTTTTAAACCGAACAAACCACAATTGGCAGCAGGAATGCGAATTGAGCCGCCGCCATCGTTGGCATGCGCAATTGGCACCACGCCCGTTGCCACCGCCGCCGCAGCGCCGCCACTGGAACCACCGGGCGTGCGGCTCACATCCCACGGGTTACGGGTAGTGCCAAACAATTCGGATTCGGTGTACGGCACCAGGCCAAACTCGGGGGTGGTGGTTTTGGCCGGGAAAATCAAACCGGCTTGACGATAACGGCGCACCAGTACGCTATCTTGTGCGGCAACCTGCTTGGCAAACATGCGGCTGCCATTGGTGGTGGGGTGGCCCTGTACGTCGGTTAATAAATCCTTGATCAAGACTGGCACACCCGCCAATGGCCCTGGGCCTAATGGTTGTTGCACTTGCTGCTCAGCCGATTGTTGCATCGAATGCGCAACAAAATTCAGGGTCGGGTTCACCTGCGCCATGCGCGCCAGGCAAGCGGCCAACACTTCAGCGCGACTGATCTGCCCATCTTTCATTAAACTGGCCAAGGCAATGCCATCGAGTTGGTCATATTCGGGAAAACTTGGCATGGCTGGCTCCTGATTGCTCCAATCCAGCAAATATAGCATATTGGCCTAATCAACAATCCTGAGCAATGGCCACGCGCACGGATAAATAGTGCATAAATTTCGATAGCCAAAAACGCGTTTTCCGTCAATTTTGTCGTAAAATGCGATATTCACCAAAAAAAGGAGTGACCTGTGTTATTGGAATATGGCATCAAGAACTTTTTTTCCTTCAAAGAAGAAGCCAGCATCTCATTCAAGCTCGATGCCAATTGTCCGCCGGCCATTGCGCAGGGGCGCGAATTTACGCCGGTGCTGTGCATCAAAGGGGCCAATGCCTCGGGCAAGACCCAGGTTTTAAAGGCGCTGTCGTTTTTGGGCCACTTTTGTAGCGCATCCTTTGCCAACAAACCGGGCCAGCCGATTGAGGTTGCGCCGTTTTTTCAAAGCGGCGAGCCGTGTGAATTTTATGTGGAGTTTTTGCAGGATGACATTCAATATCGTTATGAATTGAGCGTGACCCAAAGCGAAGTCTTGCGCGAGACGTTTTACCAAAGCCGCGCCAAGAAAAGCAAAATTTTGGAGCGCTTGCAGGATCAGGTCAGCTTTCATACCAAGGCCATGCAGCGGCTGGGTATAATCAAACTGCGCAAAAACGCCTCGATTATTGATACCGCGCATCAGTATGAGCTGGATGAATTGGCCCCGTTTTACCGTTTTTTTAGCGCCATTTTAAGTAATGTCGGGCATACCGGTTTGAGCGAGCAAACCGTGAGCGTGGATACCATTTCGCGCCTGCTGGCCAGCAATGCGGCGGTGTTTGAGTTTGTGAAGGCGTTTATTCTGGAATGCGATGTGGGCATTGCGGATATGCGCATCATGGAATTTATCAATAAAGACGGTGGGCAAGAGTTTTTCCCGCAGTTTATCCATATGGCCGATGATCAGGCGCATGGCATCAGTGATTTGATGGAGTCATCCGGCACGCGCACGCTGTTTAAAAATTTGGCGGCGTATAAATTGGCATTGGATAGCGGTGCGCTGTTGATTATGGATGAAATCGATTTGAATTTGCATCCGCATATTTTGCCCAAGTTTTTGCATTTGTTTTTGCAGCCGGAACGCAACCCGCACCATGCGCAATTGCTGTTATCGACCCATGATTCTGAAATTTTGAATCTGCTGGGGCGCTATCGGGTGGTGTTGGTGGCGAAAGAAGACAATGAGAGTTACGCTTATCGGCTGGATGAAATTCCGGGGGATATTTTGCGTAATGATCGGCCGATTCGGCCTGCGTATAACGATGGCAAGATCGGCGGAGTGCCCAAGGTATGAGCGGCAACAGCAAAAAGGCGCGCTTTTTGGCGTCCCTGCCCTTGGCCAGTGTCGATTCGCCGGAAGATACTTTGGCGGCGCGCTGTAAGTTTAATTTTTCTTACTTTACGCAGCAAGAGGCGGGGCAGGATTTTGCCGATTGCGAGCAGCAGCAATTGGCCAAGTTGCTGGATCAGCTGAAAGACTATTCGAAAGAGCCGCTGGCGTATTGGAAGAATATGGCGGTGGGCAAGTCGGGTTCGGTGCTGGCGATTTATGGGGCCTTTCCGGGTAAGAGTAGTTTTACCCATCCCAAGCATGTGCCGCATCAGGCTTTGTGGGGGCGCTTTCGACTGGATCATACGGCGCGCTTGATCGGGTTTGTGCTGCCAGCCGGGTGTCATGACCAAATCTCAGCGCAGGGGGTGCGCTTTGATTGCAATACCTTTTATGTGGTGTTTTTGGATCAGCAGCATTGTTTTTATCAGAATGAAGCAAAATAAGGTGGCTTACCATGACGAATCTGACGGCCAAGCTGGCCCATACCCCGCCCTTCCCTACGCTCTACACTGCACGGCTGCGGCTGGAGCCGGTGGATGACGCGCATTTGGAAGGCATGTTTCGCCTTAACAGTGACCCTGCGGTCATGCGCTACATTACGGGCAAGCCGGACACGCGGGAAGATACGCTCGCGATGATCGAACGCACCAAGGCGCGCTGGGTGGAGAGTGGGTTTTCGTGGTGGAGTTTTTTCGAGGGCGATGATTTGATTGGGATTGGTTGCATTCAACATATGGAGCGCAATCCGAATAACCCGGTAGAACTGGCCTGGCGCATCCGGCAAGATAAATGGCGACAAGGTTTTGCCTTGGAAGCGGCGCAGCGGATGGTGCAATTTGCTTTTGAAACGGTGGGGCTTGCGGCACTGGTTGCGGTGTGCCACCAGGAGAATGTGGGGTCGGCACGGGTGATGCAGCGCTTGGGGATGCAGTATCTGGAAACCCGGCAGTGGTATGGGATGGATGCGTTTGTGTATCAGTTAGCCAAGGATGTCTGGGTGGCACAAATAAACCAGGCAAAATGCCCCCATGCCACCCGGCAATGATAAACTGGCCATTCCCCCAATTCTGCCAATCCCCAGGCCCGCAATGAGCAAAAAATGGACCCGAGAAGTCGAAGATGTCGCCGAAGCCATGCGCAATGCACGCGGGGGCTGCGTGTTTTTGATCGGCGCAGGTTGCTCACTGAGTGCCGGCATCCCGCTGGCGGGCCACTTTATTGCCGAAATTGAAAAAAGTTTCCCCAGCGCCTTCAAACGCGCCAGCGACCCCAAAAACTATAACAGCGTGATGTCGCAACTCACCACCAGCCAGCGCTCAGACCTACTCAACCACTACATCGAAAAAGCACGCATCAATTGGGCGCATTTGGCGCTGGCGCAATTGTTTCATCAACAAAAAATCGACCGCATTCTCACCGTGAATTTTGACCCGCTCATCATGCGCGCCTGCGCCCTGGTGGGCGACTTTCCGGCCATTTATGATTTGGCCACCGCCAGCAATTTTAATGAAAACCGCATCGCGCCACGCTCGGTGTTTTACATCAACGGCCAACACACCGGCTTTACCACCCTCAACGCCCAAGAAGAACTGGACCAACACCGCACCCGCCTGCGCCAGATTATCGATAACACCGGATCACGCCGCATCTGGGTAGTAGTGGGCTACAGCGGTGCCGCCGACCCGTTGCTGGAGCTGATGGCCGACAAAAACACCCGCTTTGACAGCGGCTTGTTTTGGATAGGATACGAAGAAACGCCACCCGACGCACTACGCACCCAATTGTTGGAGCGCGACGACAAGGAAGCGTTTTACATCGGCCATCAGGATGCGGATAAATTCATGACCGATCTGGCGCAACGGCTCGATTGCTTCCCGCCCGACCTACTGGCGCGCCCGTTCGACCATATCGAAGGCATCATCAAAAATATTGATTTTGATACCGGCGACATGCCGGGCCGCGCCATCAAAAAGAAATTGACCCGAAAAATCAGGCTGGCCAAGCTGCAAGATGCGAAAGATGCGTCGGTGACAGATTTTGATTGGAATAACGAGCTGCTAAAAGGCAATAATCAGGCGGTAGTAGATTGGTATCACCAGCTTTCCACCGCCCCAGGCGCAGACGAGCCGGAAGCAGAACAAAAACGCGCCGCAATCTGGGCCTATATTCAAATCGGCAAAGCCTGCAATAGCGAAGCCTTGACGCTGGTGGCCAATGCCAATACTAATGCCAATGAGCATGACAACGCCGCCCTGCTGGCCAAAGCGAGTACCAAATGGCAGGCCGCCGGTGAACAATTCCAACACGCTGAGCAAATTGATGCAACCCAACCCGAGGCCCTGGTGGAATGGGCCTGGGCGCTCACCGTACAAGCGCGCACCGTGGCACAAAGCGATATCGCCGCCGCTCGCAGCCTGTGGCGTTTGGCCGGGGAAAAATGCCAACAAGCGCTCACGCTCAACCCCAATTTGCCAGGCGCACTGAATAATTGGGGCCTGGCGCTGGCCAAAGAAGCCGATGCGCTGGCCGCAAACGAGCTGGACACCGCACGCCAAAACTGGCAACTGGCGCGCGACAAGTTTCAGCAAGCGCTGGTACTGGAACCAACCATGTTTGAAGCGGCCAACAACCAGGGCGTGTGTTTTGACAGCGAAGCCGATGCGCTGGCCGAAATGAATTTACCCGCCGCTCACGCCAACTGGTGCCTGGCCTATGCGCAAT
The DNA here is from genome assembly GCA_945864765.1 of Janthinobacterium lividum. Classification (GTDB taxonomy): domain Bacteria; phylum Pseudomonadota; class Gammaproteobacteria; order Burkholderiales; family Burkholderiaceae_D; genus CAMBDR01. Next base: position 6,121 of record CAMBDR010000089.1, read on the forward strand.
ACCAACTGGCCTTGCAAATCAAGCCAGACATGCATGAGGCGCTCAATAACTGGGGCGTGGCACTGGCCAGCGAAGCCGACGCCCTGGCCGATGCGGATACCGATAGCGCCAAGCAACACTGGCAACTCGCCACCGAAAAATATCGCCAGGCGCTGCTACTTAAGCCCACGCTTGCTGGCACCATGGCCAATTTGGCGCGCAGCTTGCTGAAACAATACAGCGCTCTGGCCAGCCTGCACACCCATACCAGCGCCGCGCAACAAGCTTTACTGGATGAGGCGCATGTCTTGTCGCTGCACGCCGAAAGCCTGGCACCGGGCTTTGGCGCTTACAATTTGGCTTGCATTTTTGACCTGCAGGGCGAGGACGACAATTCGCTCGAATGGTTTGAAAAAAGCCGCAGCACGGGCCGCATCTACACCCGCCAATACATCGCCACCGGGCAAGAATATGACACGGTGCATGATAATCCGACTTTTCAGGGTTGGTTTAAGTAGTGTTATTCATGCACAGAATGTACGCAAAAGCACGGTATACTGTGACATTATTTGCGTATCCACGCCCAATCCAGGTAACCCAACCACAACATTCTTTTGGAGACAGGTTTACATGCCAGACTATAATGATGCAGCGCAACGCCATTGGGATGACGCCAACTTTTTACTGACAGCAGCACGCATTCCCAATGCGGACCAATTATTCGGCCTGAGCGCAGAACAAGCCTATAAAAGCTTGATTCAGGCACATATTGATGGAATTGTATGATGATCACAAAACAAACACCTGTGTTATTCGATTCTGCATTAAGCACCGCAGTCAACATCACTTCCCAATATGACTTGGGCCAACAGATTACCTTGATCCGGGATTTTCGCGGACGAATTCGTTCAGTGCTGGCCAACAAACCGGATGATGAAGCCAGCCTGCAAATTCTGGAAAACTACCGGACAGCGTTGACTAACGCATTGGGTGCCTATGGCTTTTCTACCAAACAAGCGATTCTGTTTCTGGAGGACTTGGGCGAAGCCGATACACTGTTAGCCGAGCGGCGATTGCTTAAAACCGACAATACGCAATCCATTTACTTACTTGATCGCCAAATAATTGGTCAGGACTGGATGCGCAATCAATTAGCCCGAACCACAAGCAATGCGCGCATCACTTTTTTTGGCATTAAAGGTGGCGTCGGACGTTCCACCGCACTCGTCAATTGGGCTTGGCATTTGGCAGAACAAGGTAAAACCGTTTTAATCTTTGATCTTGACCTAGAGTCACCTGGCGTCAGCAGTAGTTTACTGCCTGCGGATAATTTGCCCGATTTCGGCATCGTTGACTGGTTTGTCGAAGATGGCGTCGGCCAGGCCAATGCCGTTATTGACGAAATGATAGGCATCAGCCCCTTGGCCCAACACAGCAGCGGCAAAATCTTGCTCGTACCTGCTTATGGCAGCAAGACTGGCGATTATTTGCCCAAATTAGCCCGCTGTTATGCCGAGTCAGGCGGAAACGAGGCCATGTCATGGGCAGAACGCTTACAAAAATTAGTTGAGTTATTGGAAGTCAAAATACAACCCGACGTCGTTATTTTTGATAGTCGTGCCGGTTTGCACGACATTGCCGCTGTCACCGTTACGCGCATGGATGCCGACGCATTGTTGTTTGCTATCAATACCCCACAAACTTGGGCAGGGTACGGCATGCTATTCAAACACTGGAATAAACATCCGCAGATAGGTTTGTTTCGCAGTCGCTTGCAAATGGTGGCGGGTATGGTGCCGGAAACCGGCCGCGATGCCTATTTACAATCATGCCAGGAAAAAGCATGGGATTTATTTGTTGAATATCTCTATGACGAAGCCAGCGCTGAGGAACTGGATGCATTTAACTTCGATAAAGATGATGACGCTGCCCCGCACCTGCCCGTACCGGTATTTTGGCAGCGTGCCCTGCAAGAATTTGACCCTGTTAACCATGGCTTGGATGGCAGACTGGCCAATGAGGCCTATGGGCTATTTATGCAACAAGCCGATCAAATCCTGGCGTCGTATTATTTGAAGGAACCGCAATGAGTGATTTCTTATTTCCTTTGGCATTTCGTGCTGCACTCGCCCAGGCACTACCGGAATACACCTCATCTCATGGTAACTTGCCGCCAAACGCGCATGTTTATTTACCGGCTACTCACGCCAAAGCACTGCATCCGAACAACATATTGGTCCAGGGTATACGCGGCTCGGGCAAAAGCTTTTGGTGGGCTGTGCTACAAGACCCGACTTATCTTGCCACCATTGGGGCGCATGTCGGTTTAGACCAGCAAACCAAGGTCTCAGTTGGTTTTGGTGAAATTCCGGCACCCAATAGCTACCCCGGTAAAGATGTTTTGGCAAAATTGCTGGGGAATGGCATAGAACCTCGCCGAATTTGGCAAACCATTGCTTTTCATCAAATTGCAGCAGATAAAGCGCCGCCAGCATTCCAGCAAATAGATAATTGGCAAGCACGTATCGAATGGGTCATTGCCAATCCCGAAAGCATAGAAAATATCCTGTATCAGTACGACAACTGGCTAGACCAACAAAAAATATACCACCTGGTGTTATTTGATGCATTGGATCGTACTGCCGATCAATGGGAACAATTAAATGCCCTGATGCGTGGTTTGCTTCAGCTCGCACTGGATTTCAGGCCTTATAAACGGCTTAGATTGAAAGTGTTTGCACGCCCGGATCAATTGGATGATCCATCGATCAAGACCTTTCCGGACGCAAGCAAAATACTCACCCAAAAAACGCCACTGGACTGGTCACGCCGTGATTTATATGGCTTGCTTTGGCAACATTTGGCCAATGATCCCGATTCTGGCCCTGAATTTCGTCACGGTTGCGAAAGTTTGAGCGCATCAAGTCCATGGACAGAAGAAAACAGGGTATGGCTGGTGCCAGAGAAATTGCGCATGGATGAAAATGAGCAAAGACAAGTATTCCATGCAATAACTGGCCCATGGATGGGCAAAGACAAACGCCGTGGCTTCCCCTATTTGTGGCTACCTGGCCATTTAGCGGACACGGTTGGCAAAGTCAGCCCACGCAGTTTTCTGGCCGCCATGCGCCATGCAGCACTTGACAACAAGGTCAGGACGGGTCAAACCTATGCTATTCATTACGAGAGCATTAAGCTGGGCGTGCAACACGCCTCGTCAATCCGTGTAGAAGAACTTGAAGAAGATTATCCTTGGATTAACATCCTCTTCAAACCCTTGGCAGGCCTCACCGTACCCTGCCCATTTGCAGAAATCGAACGAGCATGGGCGACCCAAAATGCACTTGACACGCTCCGATCTCAACAAGCAACGACCGTAGTCCGGCTCCCACCAGCCCACTTGGCCGACGATGCCAACGGCGTGCTCATTGACTTGAAGGAACTGGGGCTCATTGAAGAACTCAAGGATCATCGAATTAACATGCCCGATGTTTATCGGGTTGGCTATAAAATTGGCCGCAAAGGCGGCGTCAAGCCGTTTAAACCATAATTACCACAATACAACAAGGCCTACGCCATCATGCTCAAAAACCCACGCCTGCCCGGCAAACTGTCCAGCAAAATCGTCGCCGCCATGCTGGGCTTTTTACTGCTCGCGCTCGCGGCCATTGCCACCACCTTATTTTTATCCTGGCAATTGGAAGGCAGTAGCGCAGCCATTAATGACGCAGGCAGCTTGCGCATGCAAAGCTATCGGCTTTCGGCAAC
>CAMBDR010000090.1 GCA_945864765.1 Janthinobacterium lividum
CCCCAAACAGCAACGCACCCGCCAGCAGCTTGCCTGCCGCCCGCCCCGCCGCCGCCCGCGCCCCGGCCAGCAACAACCCCGTGCTGCAACCCGGCTACCTGCCCAAACTGCGCCCGGACTCACTCGCCTTCAGCCTGTTTTGCACCGCCCACGCAGTAGCCCAGGTCAAAGCCGGTTCTGCCCTGCCGCAAGCGCTCACCAAAACCTGGGGCCAATTTGCCGTACAAGCGCAAAACCGGGGCGCGATCCAGGATTTGGCTAACCGCACCTTGCGCCGCTGGGGCACCGCCCAGGCTTTGATTAACGCCATGACCAGCAAAGCCCCCGAACCACCCATGCTGCACGCGCTACTATGCTGCGCCCTCGGCCTACTCTCGCAAGAGCCAGAACAACGCGGCTATGAAGAATTTACCGTGGTCGATCAAACCGTCACCGTGGCCACCGCCCACCCGGACATGGCCCACGCCAAAGGTATGGTCAATGCGGTTCTGCGCCGCTTCCTGCGCGAGCGCGACAGCCTGATGGCGCAAGTATTGCAGCAACCAGAAGCACAATGGAATTTCCCGCTGTGGTGGATACAATCGGTGCAAGCCGCTTACCCACAAAACTGGCAAGCCATTTTGCGCGCCAGCAACCACCAACCGCCGCTCACGCTACGCGTCAACCAACGCCAGGGCACGGTGGACGACTATTTGGCACTCCTGCAAGAACACAATATCGCCGCCCACCAAATCGGCAAAAGCGCCATCCGGCTGGAAAAACCCATGCCCGTGGCCCTCATCCCCGGTTTTGAACAAGGCCGCGTCTCGGTGCAAGACGCCGGCGCGCAATTGGCCGCGCCCCTGCTCGACGTGCATGCCGGCATGCGCGTGCTCGACGCCTGCGCCGCGCCCGGCGGCAAAACCGGCCATTTGCTGGAACTGGCCGATATTCACCTCACCGCGCTCGACCTCGACCCCATCCGCCTGCAACGCGTCGGCGAAAACTTGAAACGATTGCAACTCGACGCCACCCTCAAAGCCTTCGACGCCCAAGGCAAAGTCTGGTGGGACGGCCAACCCTTTGACCGCATCCTGGCCGATGTGCCCTGCACCGCCTCGGGCATCGTTCGCCGCCATTCTGATATACCGTGGTTAAGACGCAAGAGCGATACACTCCAACTTGCAACACTTTCAGCACGAATTCTCGACAACCTGTGGCAGATGCTCGCACCCAATGGTAAATTGCTGCTGGTAACGTGCTCCATCTGGCCGCAAGAATCCGAAGGGCAAGCGGCGGCATTTGCCGCACGCCATCAGGCCCGACGCCTGGATGCACCAGGGCAGTTGTTGCCAAATAACAACAGCGAAGATGACTTCGACGGCTTGTTTTACGCATTGTTCCAAAAAATTGAATAAACTTCAACAAGCTTGATTAACCGTATCTTTTACCATCGTCATCTGTGATTCGTCGCCATTTTCTTATCGTTTTTGCATGCCTTGGTTTGCTACTGTGCACACCCTGCGCCGTCGTGCGCGCGGCCGATATTGAGATCAGCCAAATCAAGTTTGAACCCACTGAAGAAGGCTATGTGCTGGGTGCGAATTATGAATTTGAATTAAACCATGGCCTGGAAGATGCGGTGATCCGTGGCTTTCCCCTGTTCTTTACTGCGGAACTGGAACTGACCCGCCCACGCTGGTATTGGCTGGATGAAAAAGCCGTTGTCACCCGACAAACCATGCGAATATCGTATAATGTTCTCACCCGGCAATATTACGTCGGGGTATTGGGTAACGTCCATCAAAGCTATAGCACGTTGGAAGAAGCCTTGGCCCTGATCCGACGCCCTAACCGCTGGCTGGTGGCTGGCAAGGGCATTATCAAACCGGGGGAAACCTATTTGGGAAAACTACGCATGCGTCTGGACGTACAGTATCTTTCAAAGCCGATTCAAATCAATTCTATTAACAATAGTGATTGGCGCTTGAGTTCCGACAAAAAATCATTTACTTTCAAGGCTGAAGATAAGTGAAACAAGCATTGCGTTATATTCTCATCGTCAGCGGTGCAGTCGCTGTCATTTTGATGTTTGTGCTGGCTTCGGCCACAGAAAACAGCGATTTCTTCGACAGCAATTATCGTCTGCTCATGGTCGCCAATATCGCCGTGGCCGGCACGCTGGTGGTTCTGGTTGGTTTGATCATGATGCGCCTGATCCGGCGCTACCGCAGCCGCCAGTTTGGCTCGCGCCTGATGCTGCGCCTGGTCGGCTTGTTTGCCGCAGTGGGCATTTTGCCGGGCATTGTCATTTACGTGGTGTCGGTGCAATTTATGTCGCGCTCGATTGAAACCTGGTTCGATGTCAAGGTCGATAGCGCGCTCGATGCCGGTTTAACCCTCTCCCGCACGGTACTCAGTGAATCATTGGATGAACTCAATAACAAAGCGCGCAATATTGCACTCGAACTATCCGATTTGTCCGAATCGGCGCAAACCAGTTTGCTGGTACGCCAACGCGAGCAAGCGCGCCTGCTGGAAGCGACCATCATCACCGGCACTGGCCGGGTCGTCACCTCAACCGGTAGCCAATTTGGCCGCCTGATGCCCGACGTACCCAACCCCACCATGTTGCTCCAGGCACGCACCGCACGCAGCTTTACCTCCATTGAAGGCGAGCCACCGCAAGAGAGTAGCACCAAACCCGGCAGATTGACCAGCGATGGTAATAGCCGCATTATGCTGCGGGTGGTAGTGCCCATTCCCACTTCCAGCAAAGAAATCAGCCTGCGCAGCCCCACCCAATATCTGCAATTATTGCAAGCCGTACCCGCCAACCTGAGTTCAAACATGGAATCGCTCAGCTCAGTCTATCGCGAATACAGCGAACGCTCGCTGGCGCGCTCGGGCCTGCGTAAAATTTACATTATCACTCTCACCATTACCTTGCTGTTGGCGATCTTCGGTGCCATTGCCAGTGCCTTTTTAATTGCCAGCAACCTGGCCAAACCCTTGCTGTTGTTAGCCGAAGGCACACGTGCGGTGGCGGAAGGGGATTTATCGCCACGTCCCATCATCACCACCACCGATGAACTGGGCACGCTGACCCAATCGTTTAACACCATGACCCACCAATTGCTGGAAGCGCGCACCTCGGTGGAAAAAAACCGTAGCGCGCTGGAAAACGCCAAAGCCAGGCTGGAATCGGTGTTGGCCAATATGTCGGCCGGGGTGATGGTGCTGGATGGCGATTTCGTCCTGAAAACCTATAACCAGTCGGTCGAGCGCATTTTGCAACATGGCTTTGCCGAACACCTGGGCCAGGCGCTGGCCACAATTGATGGCTTACGCCCCTTTGTCGATGCCATTACCAAAGCCTTCTCTGAACAAAGCGCACAGTCGGTGGCCGAAGGCTGGAGCCTGGGAAATTTACACTGGCAACAGCAAATTGAAATTCCCCGTAGCATTGGTGGCACCAATACCGACCATGACATCACTCTGCTCACACGCGGCTCGCGCTTGCCAGTGGAAAGCGGCACCGGCTACATTCTGGTATTTGATGATATTTCTGATTTGATTTCGGCTGAACGCTCGATCGCCTGGGGTGAAGTGGCGCGCCGCCTGGCGCATGAAATTAAAAATCCACTCACGCCGATTCAACTCTCGGCCGAGCGCATGCAAATGAAATTACAAGACAAACTGGCACCAGCCGACCTGGAATTGTTAAGTAAAGGCACCAGCACCATCGTCAGCCAGGTCTCGGCCATGAAGCGCATGGTCGATGATTTCCGTGATTATGCAAAAACCCCGCCGGCGGTCTTGTCAGTGCTCGATTTAAATAGTTTAATAGCAGAAATCCTGAATTTATATATTGGCGGCGATGAACGTGATATTGTGCATGTCGCGCTCGATCCCAATTTACCGCGCGTGATGGGGGACCCGACCCAATTGCGCCAGGTCATTCATAATTTACTGCAAAATGCCCAGGATGCGAGTTTGGAAAAACATAAAGGTCAACCCGGAGCGCGGATTGATGTTATTACCGAAGCGATCCACTATCCCAATGCGGATGGCACCGAAAGCATGGCCGTGCGCATGTCGGTGGAAGATAACGGCCATGGCTTTGCGCCCAAAATTCTGGCGCGCGCATTTGAACCATATGTTACCTCCAAGTCCCGAGGTACGGGTTTGGGCCTGGCCATGGTGAAGAAAATCATTGACGAACACGGCGGTAAGGTCGATATTCACAATAGAACGGATGGAACAGGCGCACAAATATTAATTTTGCTGTTAAAGTTAGCACCGCACTGAATTAATCATCATCAGCAGCGACCGAATTCAAATTTTTAAGTTATAAGACAACATTAAACTGCATTAAAAGCGGGAAAAATAGGAAGGCAAGTAGAAATGGCAAATATTCTGGTAGTGGATGATGAAATGGGTATCCGTGAATTACTTTCGGAGATTTTAAGTGACGAAGGGCATACGATTCTAACGGCAGAAAATGCGGCACAGGCGCGCGAGATCCGGGCTACCAACGCCCCGGATTTGGTGTTGCTCGATATCTGGATGCCCGACACCGATGGCGTCACCCTGCTCAAGGAATGGCAGCGCGATAATTTATTGACGATGCCCGTGATCATGATGTCGGGGCATGCCACGATTGATACCGCCGTCGAAGCCACCCGCATTGGCGCGCTCAACTTTTTGGAAAAACCCATCGCACTGCAAAAGCTGCTCAAAGCGGTACAACAGGGTTTAATCAAAGCGCAAGAAACCATGCGCACCCTGCCGCCGCCACCACGCCCCTTGCCGCCCGTGGCCGACTTGGCACCACCACCGCCACCAATACGGCATGTCACCCCCACCGCACCGGAAGTGCATTCCTTTACGCTGTCGTTTGATTTGCCCTTACGTGAAGCGCGCGATGCCTTTGAACGGCGCTATTTTGAACACCACCTGGTACGCGAAGGCGGCAGCATGACACGGGTTGCCGAAAAAACCGGCCTGGAGCGCACCCATTTATATCGCAAACTCAAGCAGTTAGGGGTAGAGCCGGGTAAGTTGGCCAAGAAAACGGCTTAACCCCTGCCAATTGCATGACGCCCACCACCCTGGTTTTAGCCGCCAGCGCCAGCGCGCGCGAAGCGGCGATTGCCGAGGCGATTGCCGAGGCTATTGCCGCTACAACCCCGCAACCCGCCCCCCCACCTGAAGCAGGACGATTGGCCCACGCCGCCTTACTCGAAGGCATGCCCGACGGCCACGGCCAACTCGAAACCATTCAACAAGACGCCCCCAACACCCTGGCCCTGATCCGCATCGCCCCCGGTTGCCTGTGCTGCATTGGCAATGTGGTGCTACGCGTGAGCATCAATCGGCTGTTACGGCAGCGCCCCCGGCATTTATGGATTAGTCTGGCCACTACGACCCATCTGGATCAGTTGCGCGCCCTGCTGCAAAGCCCGCCTTTTGACACCAGCTTGCAATTAACGCCGGATTTGCTACGCCTGACCGACGAAAAAACAGTGTAATATCTTCTGCAATTGCATCCTGCAGCCAAATAGAGTAAAGTCACATTTGATTTTGAGCAATGCCCCCCATTTCGCAGCCGAGCTGCCACCACCAAGGTACGATTACATGGAAGAAATACTGGATCTCAGCCAAATACCGCGCATGAAGGAATTCTTCCTGGCGCGCCAGCCGATACTGGATCGCCAGCAAAACCTGTTCGCCCATGAATTGCTGTTTCGCAATGCCAATCAAGGCGCGGCGCAAATTACCTCCGATCTTTCCGCCACGGCCTCGGTCATTGCGCACGCCGCCCAGCTCGGGATAGATAAAACCCTGGGCGACACATTGGGCTTTTTGAATGTGGATGCCGCCGTTTTAATGAGTGATATTGTCAAATTTCTGCCACGTGAACGAGTGATACTTGAAATTGTCGAAACCATGGAAGTCACGCCCGAAGTGTATGCGCGCGTGGCCGAGCTGGAGAAAAGAGGCTATCGCTTTGCGCTCGATGATGTCATCGCCGATACCGACCAGGTGAAGCAGTTATTGCCGCTGATCGAATTCATCAAAATTGATTTGCGCGACATGCCACTCTCGGCGCTATTAAAACTCACCCCGCAATTCAAACAGGCTGGCAAAAAATTGCTGGCTGAAAAAGTCGAAACCCAGGAAGAATTTCAAACCTGTCTGGACTTGGGTTTTGATTATTTTCAAGGCTACCATTTTGCCCGACCCCAAATTATTAGCGGCAAAAAGCTGGCCCCCTCCAAGCTGTCGGTCTTGCAATTAATGAATATGATCACCTCCGACGCTGAAAACGCCGAGATTGAAAAAGCCATCAAACGCGATGTGGCGCTGGGCTTGAATTTGCTGCGTTTGGTCAATACCCCGGCAGCCGGGGCGCGCCATAAAATCGATTCGCTCAGCCAGGCCTTAATGATTTTAGGCCGCCGCCAATTACAACGCTGGTTGCAAATTACCCTGTATGCGGAACCGAATAACAAAGGGCATTGCATGTCGCCCCTGCTGTCGCTGGCCACCACCCGTGGCCGCTTGCTCGAATTGCTGGTGGAAAAACTCCACCCCGGCAAACGGGCCTTGGCCGATCAAGCTTTCACGGTTGGCATTATGTCGCTGATGGATGCCTTGTTTGGTTTAAGCATGACCGAAATTTTGGAACAAGTGCCGGTAGTGGATGAAGTGTCAGCGGCCCTGTTGGAACGTGCCGGCTACTGCGGCGAAATCCTCAAATTAATTGAATATCTGGAACAATTTAAAGAATGCGCCAATCAGGTGCCGCAACTATTACAAAGGCTCGAATTAAGCGCGGACGATTTGGTGAATATCGAAATGGCCGCCTTCCAATGGAGCGATAGCGTCACGCGCAGTGTCGCTTAGCCACACTGCGCGCCCAGCGTCATAAATACTTGCAGATTTGCATTTTATTTGCATTTATATTGCCCACAATTGCCGATACGCTCGCAAAATAGCATACACTTCAAAATATCTAAACATTGGAATATGCTATGTCCTCGGTTTTGCTCAGCGTCACAAAAATTTCTAAATCTTATGGCGAACGGCGCGCGGTCGATAACGTATCGTTTCAGGTCAAGCGCGGTCAAACTGTGGGCTTGATCGGCCCCAATGGCGCAGGCAAATCAACCACCGTCGGCATTATTTGCGGTTTGCTACATCCCGATTCCGGCAGTGTCTTGCTTGACGGCCTGCATCTGGAAGATGACGACAGTGATGCCAAACTCAAGATTGGCGTGGTGCCGCAAGACCTGGCTTTGTTTGAAACGCTGCCCGCCATCGAGAACCTGAAATTATTTGGCGCACTGTATGGTTTAAAAGGGACGCGTCTGGAAAAGCGCTGTCATGAAGTACTGGACCTGGTCAATTTAAACGAGCGCGCCAAAGACAAACCCAATACCTTTTCCGGCGGCATGAAGCGCCGCCTCAATATTGCCGCCGCACTGTTGCACGACCCCGCCTTACTCATTCTGGATGAACCCACGGTGGGGGTGGACCCGCAAAGCCGCAATGCCATTTTCGAGAGTCTGGAGCGTTTGCAGCAACAGGGGCGCTCGCTCATTTACACCAGCCACTACATGGAAGAAGTCGAGCGTTTGGCCGACCATATCGTCATCATCGATCATGGCCGGGTGCTGGCCGATGAAACGCCCGAGAGCCTGTATCTGCGCCTGCCAGGCCAGGCCGCCTTGCATGTCGATCTGGCGCATGCGCCGCCGCTCAACTTTATGGCCGAGTTGCGCACCCAGCCGGGCGTGACCCGAGTCAATCAACATCACAATCAATTGGAGTTGACCTTACAAGGCCCGCAGCACGCGCTACCCTTACTCAACTGGCTGCATCAGCAAGGGCAAGAGCCAGTGCATTTTACAACCGCCAAAGCCAATCTGGAAGATATTTTCCTGACCCTGACCGGCCGCAATTTACGCGATTAAAATTAACACCAACCGACCGGATACCGCCCATGATCGCCCTTATCGCCCTGATCCGCAAAGACTTACTGCTGTTTGTCGCCGACCGCCGCGCACTCATTCTCACCATGATGATGCCGGTGGTACTGGCAGCCTTTTTTGGCTATTTATTTGGCGGCAGTGGCGAGCGCCAGGTTGGCAAAATCGAGATTGGTTTGGTACAACTGGATCAATCTGCCACCAGTAAAAAAATTGCCGCCAGTCTGAAAACCGATGCCAATTTAACCGTGCTCGAATTATCGCCAGAAGCTGCGCAAGAACAGGTCAAAAAAGGTAAATTAAACGCTGCCATCGTTATACCCGTCGGCTTTGGAGAGGCCGCCACCAGCGCTTTCTTCAACCCCAAAAGCAAGCCCGAAATTCCGATTTATTACGACCCTTCGCAAAGCACCACGCTAGCTATGCTCAAGGGCATACTCACGCAATACATCATGCAACATGTCAGTGCCGAGGCCTTTAGCGGCCCCGGCGGCGCGAAAGTCATTGACGAGACTTTAAAAAAGTTGGAACAAGAGAACAAGCCCGAGTTGACTGAATTCAAGCAGTTATTGAGTAGCGCCAAAAAGTTTAACCAAAGTCAGCAAAGCAGCGCAGGCAGTGCCGGGGTGGCCAGCACCGGTTTATCCACCCCGTTTGCCACCAAAGAAGTGTCCCTCACGGCGGGCCCCAAATACAATGGCTACGCCCATTCCTTTGCGGGCATGAGTGTGCAGTTTATTTTATTCATGGGCATTGATGCCGGGATCGGCATTTTGCTGATGCGCAATCTGGGCATCTGGAACCGCTTGGTGGCAGCGCCGATTAACTTTGGCACGATTTTACTGGCGCGTGTTTTATCGAGCACGATTCAAGCCTTCTGTTTATTGTGTTTTATCTTTTTGTTTGCCATTTTGGTTTTTAACGTCAATATTGCGGGCAGCGTGGCGGGCTTTTTGGGGGTGGGTTTGTCTTTTTGTTTGATGGCGGCCACGTTTGGCTTACTCATTGCTGCCTATGGCAAAACCCCGGAAGCGGCGCGCGGCATCGCTATTTTTGCCACCCTGATGATGGTGATGTTGGGCGGCGCGTGGGTGCCTTCGATGATGTTTCCTGGCTGGTTGCAAAGCATGACCGTCATCATTCCAACCCGTTGGGCGGTGGATGGCATGGACGCCATGACCTGGCGCGGCCTTGGACTGCAAGCCGCCGTCACACCGATAGTGGTACTGCTGGGCTTTACGCTTGCCTTTGGTGGCTTGGCTTGGTGGAAGATGAAACACGACCAGGCCTAGCCAAGCAGGCAAGCGAACGAGCGAACTAACGCGCATTATGCCTTGGTGGCGGCAATCATCACATCGGCCATCACGCCATACACTTCGGTCCAGGCGGCGCGCACTTCGGGCGTAAAAGCTGCGCCCAGGCCTTGTTCCAGCGTCAGCAGCAAAGCGCCGCCCACGGTTTGGTAATGTGCGTCCAGCACGCCGTAACCGGCATGGCGTTTGCCCAGGTTTTGCAAAATTGGCACCAGGGTAGGCAGGTCGTTTAACTTGCCAACGGCGGCACCGATCATTTGCATCAGCTTTTTGCCCTGCGCCGTCATATCGCCTTTAAACAGCGCTTTAACGCTTGGGTCGGCGACAAATAAATGGTTATAAAACAGGCCAGCCGCCTGATCCGCGATAGGTTCCACGCTTTTCCAACTACTTTGTACCAAATCAATTGTTGCTTGTTCCATATCATTCTCCATAAAGCCAACCAGCAGTTTGCCAGAACAATGATCTTCGCTGATTCGGGCGCAGTTAGCAAGCAAGCTGCCAGTTAACGCCAGTTTTTGGGTGAAGATGCAACAAAAAGGTGCGTTTAAAGAATGCCGCTCAAGG
>CAMBDR010000091.1 GCA_945864765.1 Janthinobacterium lividum
GCCCGCGACCGGAAGGTATTCAGCGGGCGCAGATACAGATACAGATACAGGTACAGGTACAGCAGCGAGGGCGCTGGCGGCTGCCGATGGGGCGGGGTTGTTTACGGGGGTACTGTCGTCTTGTTTTACTACTGTCATAACTATTTTCCAAATTTTCTACCATGCTGACAAACACTCATGCCATCACTTGCAACAATCGATCAAAAAATGCCGTGGCCGCTTTGTTCATCCAGCCCAGGAAGTGCGCAAATAATACTTCTCAGCAATATAAAATCAACATTGTGGCGAAATAAAAATATGTGTTGAGAGTATCACCCATTAACCCAACGATCACAAGACATAATTTCATTTATGCAGTTACGCAGATGAATGTTTTTTTATTTAAATCTGAAGAAAATATCCGGCGCCAACAAAACCAGTGGGTTGATTGCTGCGACGCAGCAAAAACTACACCAATCACGCATTCTACATGCCATTTAACCATGCAACTGAAAAAGTAACAATCTTAGGTAAAATACACTATAAGTATTGTTGTTGGATTGCCACGACCGAAAGCGTGGGCTGGCCGATGCTTTTGTTTCAGATGCTAAATTTATCTCAGGTGCGGGTTTTGATGCCGAAAAACGCTTTGATGGCGTCTTTGATGGTCTCACCACGGCTGATTATTTCGGGTTGGTAATCTGATTCGGGGATGGTTAAGGGCCGCGTATCGCGCCGTTTCAGGTTGAACAGATATTTATCGCCGACTTCGTTTTCGATCAGGATATCCTGTTGGCCGGGTAGTAAAACCATGCGGGTGAAGTAGCATTCCTGGGTATCGTCTTCGATTTCATCGTTGAAGGGAACCCTGTAAATTATTTCTATAAATATGCCTCTGCCAGTCTTAATATCGATACCCTCTAGCAACCCGCAACGCAACCCACGTCCTTCTTCAAGGCCATTCATAATTTGTATATACCGCATACCGTTCAACTCAATCGGCGGCACCTCAGGCGGCGGTGCGCGCTTTACTGGCGGCGGGAAATCGGCAGATGTGGCTTCACGCACTTCTTGCGTGTCGATATTGATAAAATATTTACCACGGCTTGTATTCTCAACCAAAATATCACGCGTGCCGGGCCGATGTTTTATGCGTAAAAATTCGGGGCCATGCGCGGTTGTTTCATATTCCGGTGCGACGGCGGGACGTGATCTAAAAACCTGCTTCATCCATAAACATTGCTCAGTTTTGATGTCAACTGCCGCCAAATAGCCATAGGGTCCAGGTGCCGCAACATCCTGGCAATGCCCGGCATCGTGATAACGGATTCCATCCAATTCCAAAACAGGTTTGGCACGCATTATTTTTTCCTTTAATGGGAGGAGCTTATCAGTATGAATATCGCTTAGTGATCAAAAGCTACTTTGCGCTCAGCATCGGTCAATTGCCCGGCTGCATCAGCACAAAAAAAAGCCCAACTGTCAGCATTAACCATGGCTTGTGCATGGGAAAACGTCGCACTCGTTGGTTTGATCGACTTGACGGCGGCATAGCGCACATCTTTTCCCAGCCCTGCTTCGCGATGTGCGGTTTCATGAATCAGGATACGCGCCCAATCGCGGTGGTCCTTAATTATCCCCTTATTTGTAAGAAAATTATCCGCAATATATATTACGGCGAGCCGTTCCGGGACGCCCCTCACAAAGGATTCTGATTTTTGATTATCCCAGTCGGGAGTGTCTTTCACTGAATTACGAAGCTGCACGTGATCAGTTAATATCAATTGATTAGAGTTTAATAATGTCACCATCCGTTTAAACCCAGTTTGCAGCTTGCCAATTGCCCTGTCAAGTTGCTGCTCGGTGGTGTTGACATCGGCAAACCAGCGTTTGACCAAGTCGCGTGCGCTGGCTTTTGCTTTGGCTCTGGTGGCATTCGATTCGGTCAGCATGCTCGCAGCGCGTTGCAGCAATGGCTTGCCCACCCCGCCATTTGCGTTGGCAAGCACGATCAAAGCACGTTGGCACCATGCTTGGGCATGTTGTACTGCGTTTGCCAAATTGGTTTTATCCTGTTGGCGAAGATGTTCTGTACTGTCAGCCAAATACCCCATTATCTGCCCAACATGCTTACCCTTAAACAGTTGCGAAGGCCAATCGCTATAGGATTTTGGCAACGAACAAATCATCACCTTTTGCCCACCGCGCTCGCGCTCAACGGTGGTATGCCTGAACAAGACCAAGGCCGCCAATTTGGCACAGGTATTGGCATTGCATCGGGTGTAATCGGCATGTTTATCGACATCATAATCACCCGTCGCCGCCAGCGTACCTTGCGCCAAGGGCACTGCACGACCTTTGGAAAACAAGCCGAAGTTGCCGTCAGTAAGTAAATAGCCACGCAGCTTTGGGAGCGCGCTGGCATAGGCTACGTGCGGGCCAGCCGGGGCTGAAAACTTGGCTAACTGTTTGATGGTGCTTTCGTAGGAAGGCCTGTAGTTGCCATTTTTAAAAGTTACATGAGCACTTTCCATCTCATGGGAAAAAAAGCGGGTCATTGGCATAAGGCAGTTTCCTAAAAAAGAATAAATTGACGGCAAAGTGGATGAATTTTACATGGGATTAAACGTTGCGTCAACAGCGGTGGTTCGCCCAACTTTTTGCAGGTCACGGCTTTTCGCGTAGATCAAATTTTTTGCGGGTCTTCACAAAGCAAAAAAGGCCCGCAAATCAATGCGAGCCTTTTCTTTGAATTAACCGTAAAAAGCGCGAAACCACGCGCAATGTAAGCGATTATCCCAATTTTTGTGCCTTCTTGCGACGGGCCAAAAAGCCCAACATGCCCAAACCAGCCAACATCATGGCGTAAGTTTCTGGTTCTGGCACAGGTGGCAAGGTGGTGTTGTCGATGGTTCTGAAACCGGAACCGGCATCAAATTGCATTTGCTGGCCGCCATCGCAGCAGCCTTCCAAACCATACATATTCAAGGTGTGGTTGCCCGCACCAATATTGGCACTGAATTGGAAAAACTGACTTGGATTGCTGTAACTACCACTCCACCACATATCATTGGTACGGAGATCAACCGCCTGGCCGTCCAGGAAAACCGCACCGCCACGACCAAAATCAACCCCTGCGCGGAAGGTATAGTTGCCAGTGCTGCCCGCATCCACACCAAAATTAATGGTGGCTTTGAATGCAATATTGCTGTTCGAACCAAACAAGCCCTGGTTGGAAACATTGTCATAGCTCGATACAGTGGTACTACCATAACCCGCGCCAGGCGTTGCAACGGCGGCATCCACCACCGAACGGTATTCTTCAGCCGTGGCCAAAGGGCCTGCCGCAGAATAACCGGTTTGCAATTGAATCGTGGCCGCATTGGCCGCAAACACCGTTGCCAAGCTGGCGGCGAGAATCGATAATTTTGCTAATTTTTTCATGAATTTCCCTAATAAATATTTTTTAGAATAAACCAACACTCAAACTACGTTTTCTGACCTGGCAGAGTTACTGCTGATGCGACGCATTATACAGAATTACCCCAAAAAAGATATGTTTTTATCGGGCAATTTGCGGCAAATCAAATGCATCAGGTATCAAATTCCAATACAAAACTTTCCTTGAGAAAAGTCCCAAAATAGACTACACTGATTTCAGTTTCTCACTTCCACCCATTTGCAGGAGTCACCATGTCTGCCCAAGCACACTATGCAGCAACCGACGCCCATTCACCCAACGGCAGCCCCGGCCCCCAAGCCATTTCCGCTGCCGCCATTCGGGCCTTCAGTAATATTGCCGAATTATGGCAACTCTCCATCGAACAGCAATTAGTTTTACTCGGCCACGCCAGCCGCTCCACGTATTTCCGCTGGAAAAAAGAACCGGAGCAAGCCAAACTCAGTCACGACACGCTCGAACGCATCTCCTACATTCTTGGCATCTACAAAGCCCTCACCATTTTACTGCCTGACACAAAGGCCGCCGATCAATGGATCAAGCAACCCAATGACGCGCCGCAATTTGGCGGCCACAGCGCCTTGAGCCGCATGTTGTCCGGCAATGTGGGTGATTTGCTCACGGTGCGCCAATATCTGGACGCCATGCGCGGGGGCTGGGCATGAAAAAGCTGGTTGCTGCCGTTACTGCCGCGTCTGCCGCTTCTACCGTTACTACCAGCCCGCGCCTGACCGATGTGGAATGGCACCCCGGCTTTCGCATCATTCCCTCGCGCTTTCCCAGTGTGAATATTTTTGACCGGGTGGCCAAAGCGGAAGATTTCGAGGCACTCTACGTGCTCGAAGCCATGACCAACCCACGGATTCGGCAAGAAGTGGGCGAACTGTCGCTGGTGCCACCCGATGAACGCCGCTTTGGCCAGGGTTATGGCGCAATCATGGCAGCCTTTACCCACCTCAACCCGGACGGCAGCCGCTTTAGCGACGGTTTGTACGGAGTATTTTATGCCGCTTACGAAAGACAAACCGCCGTGGCAGAAACCTGCTATCACTCGGGCAATTTTCTGCGCGCCACCCATCAACCGCCAACTCAGTTGCAAATGCGCGTCTACCATGTTGAAATCAGCGGCCAGTTTCATGATATTTGCGCCCTGCCGCCAAGCGACCCCATCCTAAGCCTGAATGACTATGCCGCCTCGCGCGTGCTGGGCAAGCAGGTGCGCAGCCAGGGCGCGCATGGCATCGTGTACCCGAGCGTGCGCCACGTGGGAGGACTGTGTGTGGCCACCTTTAAAACCACGCCGCTTTCCAATTGCCGCCATGCCTGCCATATGCTGTACCAATGGGACGGCGATAACATCAGCCATGTGTTTGAAGAAGTCGGCACCTCGCCCACCATCAGTTAATCTAAAAATAAAACCTAAAATTAAACAAGCCACGCTTGCATGCGATATTTTCAGCCAATTTCTTGCAAGCTCCTTTATAATCAATCCTTTCTAAAAAATGTATAGCCAATCATGGAATTAGCAAAATCGTTTGAACCGACTGAAATTGAAAAATTCTGGCGTACCGAATGGGAGCAACGCGGCTACTTTGCCGCCTCGATGGATAGCAGCGAACCGACGTTTTGCATCCAGTTGCCACCACCCAATGTCACTGGCACCCTGCATATGGGCCACGCCTTTAACCAAACCATTATGGATGGCTTGACCCGCTACCACCGTATGCGCGGCTTTAACGCAGCATGGATACCGGGCACCGACCACGCCGGCATTGCCACCCAAATTGTGGTAGACCGTCAACTGGGCTTGCAAAATATCTCGCGCCACGACCTGGGGCGCGAAAAGTTTGTTGAAAAAGTCTGGGAATGGAAAGAAAAATCCGGCTCCACCATTACCGGCCAAATGCGCCGCATGGGTGCCTCGGCAGACTGGCAGCGCGAATATTTTACGATGGATGAAACCCGCTCCAAACTGGTAACCGAGGTTTTTGTCCGCCTGTTTAAGGAAGGTTTGATCTATCGCGGCAAGCGTTTGGTGAACTGGGACCCGAAACTGGGTACGGCGGTGTCGGACGTGGAAGTGGAATCGAACGAAGAAAATGGCTCGATGTGGCATATCCGCTACCCGCTGGCCGACGGCAGCGGCCACCTGGTGGTGGCCACCACCCGCCCGGAAACCATGCTCGGCGACGTGGCCGTGGCAGTCCACCCCGATGATGAGCGCTATCAACATTTAATTGGCAAGATGTTGAACTTGCCACTCACCGGGCGCGAGATTGCGATTATTGCCGACAGCTATGTCGATCCCAAGTTTGGCACCGGCTGCGTGAAAATCACCCCGGCGCATGATGCCAACGATTACGCCATCGGCCAACGCCACCAATTGGCGCAAATTTGCATTTTTACGCTGGACGCCAAAATCAATGAAAATGGCCCGGCGCAATACCAGGGGCTGGATCGATTCGTGGCGCGCAAACAAATTGTGGCCGACTTAAAAGCGCAAGGCTTGCTGGAATCGGTACAGCCACATAAATTGATGGTGCCGCGCTGCGAGCGCACCGGCGAAATCATCGAAAAGATGTTAACCGACCAATGGTTTGTGGCCATGAGCAAACCGGCCGCCGAAGGCACGCACTTCCCTGGTCGCTCGATTACCGAAGTGGCGCTGGAAAAAGTGGCGCAGGGCGAAATTCGCTTCATTCCGGAAAACTGGAATACCACCTATAACCAATGGCTGAACAATATTCAGGACTGGTGTATTTCACGCCAATTGTGGTGGGGCCACCAGATTCCCGCCTGGTACGATGAAGCAGGCAATGTGTATGTGGCCAACGACGAAGCCCAAGCCCAGGCGCAAGCGGGCGGCAAAGCGGTAACGCGGGACCCGGACGTGCTCGACACCTGGTTTTCTTCCGCCATGGTGCCCTTTTCCACCCTCGGTTGGCCCGCTTCCACCCACGAGCTGGATATGTTTATGCCCTCCACCGTGTTGGTGACCGGGTTTGACATCATCTTCTTTTGGGTCGCGCGCATGGTGATGATGACCACTTATTTCACCGGCAAAGTGCCGTTTCGCGACGTGTATATCCACGGTCTGGTGCGCGACTCGTCCGGGCAAAAAATGTCGAAATCCAAAGGCAATACGCTGGACCCGATTGATTTGATCGATGGCATTGATCTGGAAACCCTGGTCGCCAAACGCACCACCGGCTTGATGAAACCGGAAACCGCGCCCGAGATTGAAGAAAAGACCCGCAAGGAATACCCCAACGGGATTGCCGCCTTTGGCACCGACGCCTTGCGCTTTACCATGGCCAGCTATGCCTCGCTGGGGCGCAATATCAATTTCGATTTGAATCGCTGCGAAGGCTACCGCAATTTCTGCAATAAGCTGTGGAACGCGACCCGCTTTGTGTTGATGAATACCGAAGGCAAAGATTGTGGCGTGAATTTGGCCGATGACGATGCTGGCCTCGAATTTTCCAGTGCCGACCGCTGGATTATCTCGACCCTGCAACGGGTGGGTGCCAAAATGGAAGCCGGCTTTGCCGATTACCGTTTCGATTTGATTGCGGCTGATATTTATCAATTTGTTTGGGATGAATATTGCGATTGGTATCTGGAACTGGCCAAGTCGCAGTTGGCCCATGGATCAGAGGCACAGCAACGCGCCACGCGCCGCACCTTGCTCAAGGTATTGGAAGCGATTTTGCGTCTGGCCCATCCGATTATTCCCTTTGTCACCGAAGCCTTGTGGCAAACGGTAGGGCCGCTGGCGGGCTGCGAGATTGAAGCCAAGGGCGACTCCATCATGCTGCAAGCCTACCCGCTGGCCGATGCCAAAAAGATTGATGCCGATGCCGAAAGCTGGATGGATCAATTAAAAGCCCTGATTAACGCCTGCCGCAATTTGCGCGGTGAAATGCAAATTTCCCCGGCCAAGCGTGTGCCCTTGCATATCGCGGCCAGCAGAGCGGTGGAGCAAGCGGCACTGCGCCAATTGTTTGGCTATATGCAAGGCTTATGCAAACTCTCGGAAATTCATATCGGCGCGCAACTGCCCGAATCTCAAGCCCCGGTGGCGGTGGTGGGTGAAGTGCGCTTGATGTTGGAAGTAGAAATTGATGTGGCCGCCGAGCTCCTGCGCCTGTCCAAGGAAATTACCCGCATCGAAGCGGAAA
This sequence comes from Janthinobacterium lividum, assembly GCA_945864765.1. Lineage (GTDB taxonomy): Bacteria > Pseudomonadota > Gammaproteobacteria > Burkholderiales > Burkholderiaceae_D > CAMBDR01. Next base: position 7,621 of record CAMBDR010000091.1, read on the forward strand.
TTGCCAAGGCACAGGGCAAACTCAATAACGAGAGTTTTGTTGCACGCGCCCCGGCAGCAGTGGTAGCACAAGAGCAAGAACGGGTTTTGAACTTTAGCTCTACTCTAGGCAAATTGCGCGAACAATTTGCTAAACTGTCGGGCATTTAAATATTTGGAGACTTACATGAAACAACCTTTCAAAAAATTGGCAAAAAATTTAACTTTCGTGGCCTGCGCAAGTTTGGTCTCAAGTTTAACCTTGCTGGGCCATGCTTATGCGGCTGACGCCAACTCTCCGGTGGGCCACTGGAAAACCATTGATGACAAAACCGGCAAAGTGCGTTCGGTGGTGAATATTACCGAAGTCAATGGCGAACTACAGGGCAAAATCGAGAAAATCTTCCCCGGCCCGGATGAAGATCAAAACCCCAAATGCACCAAATGCCCCGACAACCGCAAAGACCAACCGATTATCGGCCTGATGCTTTTATCTGGTCTCAAGAAAGATGGCGATGTCTATGGCGGTGGGCAAATTCTTGACCCCGACAACGGCAAAGTCTACAAAAGCAAAATTGAAGTGACTGACGGCGGTAAAAAACTCAACGTGCGCGGCTATATTGGCGCACCCATGTTTGGTCGCTCACAAGTTTGGCTGCGCCAAGAATAAATTAATTGTCCCACAAATCCCGGTTTGCGCTGGTTTTTGGCATGATCAAGCCAAAATGCGCATACGTGGCTGCGGTAGCAATGCGGCCACGCGGGGTGCGTTGTAAAAAGCCTTGCTGAATTAAAAACGGTTCCAACACATCTTCAATGGTATCGGCTTCTTCGCCGATGGCTGCCGCCAAATTGCCCACCCCGACCGGGCCGCCGCCAAATTTATGTAATATGGCTTCGAGCAATTTTCGGTCCATCACATCAAACCCGAGCACATCCACATCCAGCATACTGAGCGCAGCATCGGCCACTTTTTTGGTAATTTCGCCATTGCTTTTGACTTCGGCAAAATCGCGCACCCGGCGCAGCAAGCGGTTGGCGATACGCGGCGTGCCGCGCGCGCGGCGCGCAATCTCACGCGCGCCCTCCTCCACAATCGGCGCATGCAACAACGCGGCACTGCGCGTGACGATGCGGGTGAGTTCTTCCACGGTATAAAATTCCAGCCGCGCCACGATGCCAAAACGGTCACGCAGCGGATTGGTGAGCATGCCAGCCCGGGTGGTGGCACCGACCAGGGTAAATGGTTGTAAATCGAGCTTAACCGAACGCGCCGACGGGCCTTCGCCGATCATGATATCGATTTGGTAGTCTTCCAGGGCGGGATACAGGATTTCTTCCACCACCGGTGAGAGGCGATGGATTTCATCGATGAACAGCACATCGTTGGCTTCCAGATTGGTCAGCATGGCGGCCAAATCGCCGGGGCGCTCCAGCACCGGGCCGGAAGTTTGGCGCAAGTTCACGCCCATTTCCCGCGCAATAATATGGGCCAGCGTGGTTTTACCCAAGCCCGGCGGGCCAAACAGCAAAGTGTGATCGAGCGCTTCTTTGCGCTGGCGCGCGGCGGTGATAAAAATTTCAAGCTGATCGCGAATTTTTACCTGGCCGACGTAATCATCAAGCTGCTTGGGGCGCAGGGCCCGCTCCAGCGCCTCTTCATTGGGTGAGGCGGGGGCGGCATCGATGATGCGTGCTTCCGAAAATTGATCTGTTTGGATACTCATTTTCAACCTTTATGTTCAAGCCTCATTTTCAACCCTTGGAGAGCGCTTTAAGCGCCTGCTTGATCCCATCCGACACGCCACAACCGACGGGCAAACCTTTCATGGCCAATACCGCTTCTTTATCCGAATAGCCCAGCGCCAGTAAGGCATTGAGAATATCGGAATTGGCATCCGGTGCCAACACCAAGCCGCCCGCCCCCACCGTGCCCAATTCTGCACCCAGTTTGCCTTTTAATTCCAGCAGCAAGCGCTCTGCGGTTTTTTTACCGATGCCGGGAATTTTAATCAGGCGCGCGGTTTCTTGCAGTGTGATGGCTTGCGCCAGATCGGCTACTGCCATGCCCGACAAAATCGCCAGCGCCGTGCGCGCCCCGACTCCGGTAATTTTAATCAGTTGGCGAAACACCTTGCGCTCTTCCAGTTGACCAAAACCGTACAGCAAATGCGCATCTTCGCGCACGCTCATGTGGGTGAACAGCGTGACGCGCTCGCCCAAAGCGGGCAAATTATAAAATG
>CAMBDR010000092.1 GCA_945864765.1 Janthinobacterium lividum
AAAGCCGATGAAATTTTCGATTTGATGGAAAAATTCGCCGGCTACGGCTTTAATAAGTCGCATGCGGCAGCGTATGCACTGCTGGCTTACCACACCGCCTACCTGAAAGCACACCATGTGGCCGCGTTTATGGCAGCCAACTTGTCACTGGCCATGGATGATACCGACAAGGTGAAAATTCTGGTCGAAGACGCGGTCGATGTCTGTGGCTTGACCATGTTGCCGCCGGATATCAACCAATCCGATTACCGCTTCACGCCGGCGGGTGCGCCGCCCTCGGTGACGGGCCAGCGTGTGACGCAAATTCGCTATGGCTTGGGTGCGATTAAAGGTTCTGGCCAGGGCGCGATTGAAGCCATTCTCGCGGCGCGCAACGCCGGTGGCCCGTTTTTGGATTTATTTGATTTTTGTAAACGTGTGGATAAACGCCAAATCAACCGCCGCACGCTGGAATCAATGGCGCGCGCTGGCGCGTTTGATTGCTTTAAGGTTGATCGCGGCGTGTTATTGGCCTCGATCAGCTTTGCGCTGGAATGTGCCGAGCAAGCGGCGGCCAGTGCCAATCAAGTCAGCCTGTTCGATGTGGACGATAGTTCGATGGCCCCGCCGGATTACGTTAAAGTGCCGCCGTGGAGTGACAAGCAACGCCTGACCGAAGAAAAGCTGGCGCTCGGGTTTTATTTATCCGGCCATTTGTTTCATTCTTATGCGGGCGAAGTGCGGCGCTTTATCCGCACCAAATTGTCTGAACTTGCACCCTCGCGTGAGCCGCGCATGATGGCGGGCGTGATCGCGGGCGTGCGCACCCAACTCACGCAGCGCGGCAAAATCTGGATTGTGGCACTCGACGATAGCACCGCCGTGGTGGAAGTGACGGTCAATGCCGATCTGGTGGAAGAACATAAAAACTGGTTTAAGGAAGATGAATTCTTGGCGGTGCAGGGCAAAGTCTCGGAAGACCGCTTTAATGGCGGGGTGCGCATCAATGCCGATAAAGTGATGGATATCGTCAGCGCGCGCAGTCAGTACGGGCGGCAACTGGGCCTGTCATTACCCGGTAGTGTGGACGTGGCAAAATTGCGCGATGTCCTGATGCCTTACCGCGCGGCCGACGGTTTGCCTTTGAGCTTGCGCTATCGCGCCAAGAGCGCCGAATGTGAAATTCGTTTGGCCGATGAATGGCGCGTTGCGCCCGCCGATGCGCTGCACCTGGCACTGCGCGACCAACTTGGGGCGCAGCAAGTTTCAGTCGAATATTGAGGGTGCTTTTTCAAAGTAATGAGGGGATATGATGGGCAGTAGTTCGATTTTGGCTTCGCTGCAAAAAACCTTGGGTGCCAGCTTGCCCAATATTGGCGTTGCCTTGCTGTTTTTAATCATCGGCTGGATCGGCGCTTTGATCTTGCGTGCCGCGTTGCGCCAGCTTTTGGGTTTGCTCAAATTAAACCAGCATTTGGCGCATGACGTTGAAATGAGCGAAATGCCGCTCGACGTTGAAGCCGTGTTTGCCGGTGCCGGGTTTTGGCTGGTGATCTTGCTGACCGTGGTGGTCGTGCTCAATGAGCTGGGTCTGCCGGGCTTGTCCGGCCCGTTTGAAGCCCTGGTGCGGGAAATTGCCGGCTACCTGCCGCGTGCCGTCAATGGCAGCGTATTGGCGGTCATTGCCTGGTTGATGGCAATGCTGTTGCGTGGCTTGGCCACGCGCATGGTGGCCGTAGCTCTGTTGGAAGACCGCTTGCTGGCAGCGGCCGGCATGCAGCCCTTGGCCAAAAGCCTGGGCAATATTTTATTTTGGGTGGTGATCCTGTTGTTTTTGCCCGCCATTATCGGTGCCTATCAAATCGAAAATTTATTGGCTCCGCTCTCTGGCATGCTCAATCGCGCCCTGGCCATGCTGCCCAATGTGTTCACCGCTTTGTTAATCGGTTTCATTGGCTGGCTGGTCGGGCGCGCGCTCAGCACGCTGACCGTGGTGGCCTTGGCGGCGGCAGGGCTGGATCGCTTTGGCAAAAATGCCGGTTTGAGTGACGCCACCAAATTATCCAGCTTGGCTGGTAGTCTGGTGATGATTGCGGTATTCTTGCCCTCAATGATTGCCGCGCTTGATGCCATGAAGGTCGATACCATTGCGCGCCCCGCCTCGCTGATGCTGGGCAAAATGATGGATGCCGTGCCGCAAGTGATTGCTGCCATCATGATACTCACGCTGACCTTTTTCATTGCCCGCTTCGTGGCGATTTTATTGCAACAGTTTCTGATCAGCCTGGGGGTGGATGCGGTGCCGGAAAAAATCGGCATGGAAAAAGTCATGCGCGGTCAGGTTTTGCCCTCAACCCTTGCGGCCTCCTTACTCAAATTCTTCGCCATGTTGTTTGCTACGGTGGAAGCAGCGGCGCAGCTTGAATTTGATCAGGTCAGTGAAGTGGTAACCATGTTCATTGAATTTGGTGGCGATGTGTTATTGGGCGGCGTCATCTTTACCGTCGGGTTTTGGTTGTCGAATTTGGCGCACGATGCGATTTCGCGCGGCGGCAGTGTCAGCATGGCCAGAATCGCCCGTATCGCGATTTTGGGTTTGGTGATTTCGATGGGTTTGCGCGCCATGGGTATTGCGGACGATATCGTCAACATGGCCTTTGCGTTTACCTTCGGCGCGGTGGCGGTGGCGGTGGCGCTGTCGTTTGGCCTGGGTGGACGGGAAGCGGCCGGACGGCAAATGGAATACTGGTTTTCTCAATGGCGTAGCGATAAAAATCAAGCAAAAGACGAGGGGAAACAGGATGAATGAAGCGCTCAATCAGCGGTTGGATCAGGCCGCACCTGCGACTTTCTCCAGCACCGCCATCATCAAAGAAATCGGGCGCGGCAAACATGGTGCGCGCAATATGGCGCGCGGTGACGCCCATGCGCTCTATATGGCGATGCAATTGGGGCAGGTCAGTGATCTGGAATTGGGGGCCATTTTAATTGCGCTGCGCATCAAAGGCGAGTCAGTCGAAGAAATCGCCGGCTTTTTACAAGCCGCGCAAGAGCAAATTGCCCCGCTGCCACTGCCTGGTGCCAATTATGCGCCCGTCATCATCCCCTGTTATAACGGTGCGCGCAAGGTTGCCAATCTCACGCCCTTGCTGGCCTTGCTGCTGGCGCGCGAGGGCGTGCCCGTGCTGATGCATGGCGTCACGCACGACCCCGGCCGCGTGACCAGTGCAGAAATCTTGCAGCAACTGGCTTATCGCCTGGCAGATAGCGCCGAACAAGCCAACCAGGACCTGGCCAGCCAGCGCCTAGCTTTTATGCCGATTCAGGTGCTGGCCCCGAAAATGGCGAACTTGCTCAATTTGCGCGCCCGTTTGGGCTTGCGCAATTCAACCCACACGCTGGTCAAACTGCTGCAACCGTTTGCCGGGGCGGCTTTGCGTTTGAGTTCTTACACCCACCCTGAATATCTGGCAATGTTGACCGACTATTTTCGCCATGCCGCTCCGTTTGAGGAGGGCGATGTATTTTTAATGCGCGGCACCGAGGGTGAAACCGTTGCCAATGCCAAGCGTGCCAATCAAATTGAATGGTTTCATGCGGGGCAGCGCACGGTACTGGTCGAAAAGCAAGCGCCAGTGGATGATTGGCCACCCATGCCCGCCGAACGCGATGCCGCGACCACCGCAGCCTGGATTGCCGCCGCCTTACGTGGCGAACAGCCTGTGCCTGGCCCGATTCAAGAGCAAGTGGCGCATTGCCTGCGTGTGGCGCAAGGCTTAAAGCCATAAAATAGCGTGCGCCAGTGCCTCAGGGTTTGCCTGCCAGCAGGGCGGTCACTAATTGCTGCCGCCATTTTTGCACCGCGCCCTCGGTCTTTTCGTGCGGTAGGGTGGGGTGGGGGTTGGAATAATCGCCATACAATAACCCCAGAAATTTGCCCTCATGTACCAGCGACAAACATAAAAACGATTGCGCCCCCACCAGGGCGGGGAACCAATCCGGTATCAGTTTGGCGTAATTTTGCGCCCGCACATCGGCCACATATAAATCAATTTTTTTCGACATGATGACCTGGAAAATATCCAGCTTGGGGCCAGCGCAACGAAATTTGGGCGTTACCTGATTGGCATTGCGCCCTACACCCGATACGCCCACCAAACCGGCGGAACCGCTGGGCAGGCATAACAAGGTGAAATCGAATTGGTATTCTTCGTGGATCATGCGCAATGCCTGGTGGATTAGTTCAATCGGCTTTTTGCCGTCGCTCTTGCCTCCTTTATTCAAACTATCTTGCGAGGATAGCGAATCGAGTACTTTTTCAGACGCCTTGCGTAATGCCACCCTGGCTTGTGTGACGTTCATCGGGTGCATTAAATTACTCAGGAAAACATCGGTTTCTTGCAGCGCGGTATCGATCCATTCCTGGGTTTCATCGTTTTTAAGTTGCAGTGCCTGATGAAAGAAATTCAAGGCCGTGCCAATTTCGGCGCGTTCACGCCCTTCAGGCAGGCGAAAGATCGCATCGGTGACGCGGCGCGCAAATAAAGAGCACATTTGAAACCAGCCTTCGGCATTGGGCGAAGCGCGCGGTGGCACCTTGCTTTGGGTAGGGGCGACACAGTGTTGCAAAATATCGGGGAAATGCCAATGTTGCGCCAGGCTGACGCTGATGGCTTCAAAGCTTTGGCCCAGGGTTTGGATTAAAGCGTCGTCTTCGGACAGATTTTGTTCCGCCTGCAAGATATGGCTTTGTTCGACTTCTTCCGGCAAAAAAGTAAGCGCCATGATGCGCCCCAGGTTTTGCAGTACGCCGCAAACATGCGCTTCTTGCGGGCTGTAGCGGCCGCCATTTTGGCGTGTGATCATGCTGGCCAGCGCGCCACAAAAATGGGCCGCAATGAATTCGGCTTGCAAATGGGTAATTAAGCTGGCAGTTAAGCCGGCAATTAAGCCGGTGGTGGTGCTGGCTTGACTGAGGGGCTTTAAGCTGGCAATGGCGCTTTTTACGCTGGCCAGACCAATGACGGTAATGGCTTGATCGACGGTAGCAATATTTTGGCTGCCACGGGCGGTGCCATTGGCGGCACGCAATAATTTGAGAACCAACCCGGCATCGGATAAAATCGCACCAGTCAGCCGCCGTTGACTGCTGGCATCGTCATCGTCGAGGCGGTTGATCATCGTCACCAAACTGGGGAAGCCAATAAAGCCGGGTTCGGCCTCAATGCGCTGGATCAGTTTTTCAGTGATGAGTCCGGCTTGATTTTCTGGTTCCATACGGGCATCCTCTGGGTAATGGAAAGTGATGTGCCTAAAACGACCGGGCAAGCGACAAAAAAAGATTGTACGGTAGGTCAATAGTACGTCACGCCAGAGGTGTTCGCAATAAGTTGGCGCACCAAGTAATCGTTTTTTTGACTTGGCGTGGTTGTTTTTTTGAGCTGGTTGAAAAAAAACGACAATACACCCTTCCATTTCTCAAATAAAGCTGCTAAAATCGCCCTCTTCCCTTAAATCCACGGCATCGTATTTACATGACCACTATTCGCTTAAAAGAAAATGAACCGTTTGAAGTCGCAATGCGTCGTTTCAAACGCACTATCGAAAAAACCGGCTTATTGACCGAGTTGCGCGCGCGCGAGTTCTACGAGAAGCCAACGGCTGAACGTAAACGCAAACTGGCCGCCGCTGTTAAACGCCATTACAAGCGCATTCGCAGCCAACAGTTGCCTAAAAAGTTATTCTAAATTTTGCTCGCCTGAAGTTTCACCTGGTTTAGCCGGGTGGCTTGGCGTAGTTTGAATTTGTGAACCCGCTACGGTTAACCGTGGCGGGTTTTGCTATTGTTTGATGGGTTGATGTTGATGTTGTTGATGTTGTTGATGAAGTAGTTGAGGGCTTGTTTAATCTGCGAGGCATATGATGAGTTTGAAAGAAAAAATCACCGAAGATATGAAGGCGGCGATGCGCGCCAAAGAAACCGCCAAATTGGGCACCATTCGCTTGTTGACGGCGGCCATCAAGCAAAAAGAAGTGGATGAACGCATTGAAGTGGATGACGCGCAAGTGTTGGCGATCATTGAAAAAATGGTCAAGCAGCGGCGTGATTCCATCACCCAGTTTGAGGCGGGTAATCGACCAGATCTGGCCGATATCGAAAAAGCGGAATTAGTGATTTTGAGCGCTTATTTGCCAGCGGCTTTGTCGGAAGCGGAAGTGCGCGCCGAAATTGATGCTGCCGTGCAAGCGGTGGGGGCCAAAGGGCCGCAAGACATGGGTAAGGTGATTGCTATCTTGCGTGCCAAATTGGCCGGCCGTGCGGATATGGGGCAAGTGTCCGGCTTGGTCAAGCAAGCGCTCAGTCAACTTAAATAATCCAATCAATCAGGCACGAGGTCGGGTTTGGCTATTCCACATGCGTTTATTCAGGATTTGCTCAACCGCGTTGATATTGTTGAAGTGGTGGGGCGTTACGTCCAATTGAAAAAAGGCGGTGCCAATTTCATGGGCTTATGCCCCTTCCACTCTGAAAAATCACCCAGTTTTACAGTCAGCCCAAGCAAGCAGTTTTACCATTGCTTTGGCTGCGGCGCGCATGGCACGGCGATTGGTTTTCTGATCGAGTATTCCGGTTTGAATTTTGTCGAAGCGGTCAAGGATTTGGCCCAGGCCAATGGCATGGTGGTGCCGGATCAGCAAGACCGCATCACGCCGGAGCAGCGTGAAAAAACCCTGGCCCTGTCCGAGGTAATGACCGGTGCCAGCCAATATTATCGTCAACAATTACGCACTGCGCCGCAAGCCATCGAATATCTGAAAGGGCGCGGCTTAACCGGTGAAATTGCCGCGCGTTATGGTTTGGGTTATGCGCCGGGCGGTTGGGATAATTTGCGTAGCGCCTTTCCCGATTATCAGGCCCCCGCCCTGGTTGAGTCGGGCATGGTGATTGAAAAAAGCGAAGAAGAGGGCGGTCGCCGTTATGACCGTTTTCGTGATCGCATCATGTTTCCGATTCGCAACCCCAAAGGCCAGGTGATTGGTTTTGGTGGCAGGATTTTGGATCAGGGCGAACCAAAATACTTGAATTCGCCAGAAACGCCCTTATATCAGAAGGGTTTGGAGTTATACGGCTTGTTTGAGGCACGTCAGGCGATACGCGATGCGGGTTATGTCTTGGTCACCGAAGGCTATATGGACGTGGTGGCCTTGGCGCAACTGGGCTTTGCCCAAGCGGTGGCAACCCTGGGCACCGCCTGTACCGCCACCCATGTGCAAAAATTGCTGCGCCATAGCGACCATGTGATTTTCAGCTTTGATGGCGACAGCGCTGGTCGCCGTGCAGCGCGCCGGGCTTTGGAAGCCAGTTTGCCGTATGCGGGTGACGACAAAGTGATTCAATTTTTGTTTTTGCCCACCGAGCACGACCCGGATAGTTATGTGCGCACCTATGGCACCGAAGCGTTTGCGCAACAAATTGACGATGCCGTACCGCTGTCGCAGTTTTTAATGGGGCAAGTGAGTGGTGAGCAAGACATGAGTACGCCGGAAGGGCGCGCGCGTTGCTTGCACGACGCCAAGCCCTTGCTGCAATTGATGTCGCCATCGGCTTTGCGTTTGCAAATTGTGCGCGCCCTTGCTATGCAAACCCAAACCACGGCATCTGAAGTGGAAGCTTTATTTGAATTGACTGGTGCGGTTTCGCAAGTGCGCGCCGCGCCACCGCGTAGTGTGCGTAGCGCGCCCATGGGTTTGCCCTTGCAAATGATGCGGGTCTTGGTCACCTACCCGTATTTGGCTTTGCAAATGGATCAAGCGGCGTTGGATGCGGTGAGCCAGTTTGCGCCGGATCATGCCGAATTGGTGTTGCAACTGGTGGCTTGTGGCCAAGCCTTGGGTGAGCGTGGCAATTTTGCAGCACTGGCCGAACAATTGCACGCAGCGGGAAGCGATTTTGATAGTTTGATTAAAGAAGTGGCTGCCAGTAATGATTCCGATCCCGATGCCGCACGGCTGGAATTGATTGGTGCGGTGCGGCAAGTGAAAGTGCAGCTATTAAAGCGTGAGTCCAAGCAATTGGCAGACTTGGGCTTACGTTCGGATCAAGATAAGGCGCGCTATATTGCAATTGGGCAGGAACAAGCCGCTTTGGCGCGTGAAGCGCAGGCCGAGAAGGGCGCTCAATAAACCATTTTGCATGATGAACTGGCAGAATGCGTTGCGCTGTGTTATGATATTGGGCTTGCCGCTAAAAATGGGGTAAGTTGGATTAAGTAGTGGTGTTATATTTTTCACAGGTAATTGCATCAGTAATTGCGTACATAAATATAACAAGCGCCGGGGTTGCAATAATATGCAATCGGGTAGGCGCAACGAGGGCGGGGCATGCGCCGCGCAGTAAACGTAAACCGTTATTTCGATGGCGAGTAGAATGAAAAAAACCGCGAAAACCTTGACGCTTCCTGCAAAAAAGGCCAAATCAGAAACTGAGTTTGATCAATCGGGTCAAACTGAGCCGATGGCTTCCGGGCTAAGCGACGAATACAGGCCCGTTAATTTTGGTAAAATGGCCGCTGTGGCCGAAGATATCGACGCTGCTGCTGCAGGCGAATTTGTGTCGGGCACCGCCAATCCGGGCGCGAGCGAACCAAAAATCATCATCAAACCGAATCGCAAAAAAGATCTTGAAAAAGTGGATCTGGGCAGCGTGCCTGTGGTCAATCAAACCACCGACGCTGCGGTGTTGGCGGCGATTGATACCTCGGGCTATTTTCTGCCGACGGTCAAAGTGCCGGGCCGACGCGGACGCAAACCCAAAGAATTCCAACCTGAAAACGATGAAGTCGCCGCCTTAAATGCGGTTGAGCGCGCTGAATTGAAGGCGGTGGATAAAGCCAAGGCGAAAGACCGTAAAGCCAAAGAAAAAGCGCTGTTAAAAGATGCCTTTTCTTCTGACAACGAAGCCACCGAAGAAGAATTGGAGCGGCGTCGGCAAAAACTCAAAACCCTGATCAAGTTTGGTAAAGAGCGCGGCTTCTTAACCTATGCTGAAGTCAACGATCACTTGCCGGAAAACATCATCGATCCGGAAGCGATTGATGGCATCATCGGCACCTTTAACGATATGGGTATCGCGGTGTATGAACACGCGCCGGATGCCGAAACCCTGCTCTTGTCCGACAATGTCGCCATCGTTGCCAATGATGACGAAGCGGAAGCGGCGGCTGAAGCGGCGCTCTCGACGGTGGATTCCGATTTTGGCCGCACCACCGATCCGGTGCGCATGTATATGCGTGAAATGGGTTCGGTTGAGCTCTTGACGCGGGAAGGCGAAATTGAAATCGCCAAGCGCATCGAAGATGGTTTGCGCGACATGATTCAAGCCATTTCGGCTTGTCCGGTGACGATTGTGGAAATCATTTCAGCCTCGGAAAAAATCCGCACCGAAGAAGTCAAGGTAGATGAAGTGGTTGACGGTTTGGTGGATTTGACCGAGATGGATGCCGAGCCGCTATTGGCGATCGAGCATCATGAAGAAGACGAAGAAGAAGACGACGAAGAAGAAGACGAAGAAGATGACGACGATGGCGGCGTCTCTGGCGCTGCGGGTTTTTCGGCGGAGCAGCTGGAGCAATTGAGAAAAAATTCGCTCGAAAAGTTCACCATCATTTCGACCCAGTACGACAAAATGTGTAAGGCTTACGAGAAAGAGGGTTATCACTCAAAAGCCTATATGAAGGCGCAAGAAATCATTTCGCACGAATTGCTGGGCATTCGGTTTACGGCCCGCATCGTCGAAAAATTATGTGATACCTTGCGTGGTCAGGTGGATGAAGTGCGCCA
>CAMBDR010000093.1 GCA_945864765.1 Janthinobacterium lividum
GTTCGGGCGTGATGATGATCAGGTTATGCCAATGCGCAGTATTGCGCTCGACTCTTCTACCTCCAATGCGGCGCGGGCGGTACGCGAACGGCAGGAATTGCTGCTGCACTACGACCCGGAGGACGATTCAAGCCATATCCCCGGCACGCGCCAAATGCTCACCGCCCTGTTTGCCCCGCTAATCGTAGATGACAAGGTACTGGGTGCCATGTCGATTCAGTCTGAGAAAGCACATGCCTACGGCGAGCGCGAACGGTTGATCTTTCGCACGCTAACCGCCTATGGAGCCATTGCCTTGGCCAATGCATCTGCCATGGCTGCGCTACGGCAAGCCCAAGGGCAACTGGTGCAGCAAGAAAAAATGGCGTCGCTCGGTGGGCTGGTTGCCGGTATTGCGCATGAAATCAATACCCCGCTGGGCACCACACTGATGGCCATATCCGGCGTGGAAGGCGCATGGCAAACCCTGCAAGATGCCGTTGCCAGTGGCCGTATCAGCAAAGCGGTACTCGATTCCTCTACCTCCGAAGGTATGGAATACACCACCTTGGCCCTAAAAACCGCCACCCGCGCCGCCGAACTGATTGCGCTGTTCAAAACCATTTCAGTCAATGCCGACAGTGACCGAATGGCCGAGATTGAATTGGCCGATTATTTACCCGAGGTGGCCACCCTGGTACATGCCCAACTGGTGCAAAATGGCAATAAGCTGGACATTGCCGTACCCGTCGGTTTGGCGCTACAAGTGGTGCCGGATGCGCTGACCGAAACCTTGAGCCGGATTCTGGTGAATGTACTCCACCACGCCTTCACCGATGGCCGCACTGGTACCTTGCGCATGAGCGCGCAAGCTGGCGAGGGCGCTGACGGCGATTTCGTTGCGATCAGCATCAGCGACGACGGCCACGGTATCGCGCCAGAAGACTTGCCCAAGGTGTTTGACCCGTTTTTTACCACCAAAAGCGGCATGCACGGGCATGTGGGGCTGGGGCTGCACGTGGCGTACAACCATGTAACGCAAAGGCTGAAGGGGCAGATTCAAATTACCAGTACCCTGGGCGAAGGCACCTGTGTGGAAATACGACTGAAAAAACATGGAAATACCCAAAAAGAGGAGGGATAAAACATGAAAAAAAATCTGAAACAGGTGCAATGGCTGATTTTCTGGCTGTTTGCATGGTTGCCGTTGGCGATAATGGCAGCCGCACCCGACTTCCCCTCCACCGAACCGGAATTTGAATCCCTGCGCGATGCGGCAAGCATCGACAACCGATCCATCACCGCATTGGCCCAAGATACACGTGGCCTGATTTGGATTGGCACACAACAAGGATTGGTGCGTTACGACGGCTACCGTTTCCGCAAGTTTGCTCACAAGGCCAGCGACCCGTTCTCACTGGCGGGGGATTATGTCTATACCTTAGCCGTTGCAAAAGACGGACGAATTTGGGTAGGCACCTATAGCCACGGCATATCGGTATTTGATCCCACCAGCGAGCACTTTACGCATTTTAAGCATGATGAAAAAGTGCCGGACAGCCTCTCTGGCGGCAGAATTTTTGCATTGGCCAATGATGGGCGGGGCGGGGTGTGGATTGGCACCAATCAGGGGCTGGATCACCTGCCACCTGGCAGCCAACGCTTTACGCATTTCAGGCATAGCCCTGACCCGCACAGCCTGATGGACGACAAGGTACGCAGCCTGTTGCTGGACAAGGCGGGCCGCCTGTGGGTGGGCACAAGCAGCGGCTTGCAACGGCTCGCCCCGGATGGCAAACGCTTTGAAACAGTCGTGACAGGCAGAAATGTGCAAACCCTGTTCCAAGCGCAAGACGGCAAACTGTGGCTCGGCACACGCGAACATGGTGCTGCCTGGTTGGGCGGCACGCAGTTAGCCTCGTCGCCTGCCACCGCCGCAGCACCCAACGCACCGCAGCAGCCACACTGGCTACCATTGGCGCAACTGAGCCACCCTATGGTTTTGGGCATCGTACAAGTAAAAGCCGACCAAATTTGGCTGGCAAGTTTTGGTGGCGGCATCATCATCGTTGCGGCCAGCGACGGCCATGTGCTACAAACCTTGCGCCATGACCCGCAGCTTACGGGCAGCCTCGCGCTCGACAACCTGAAACCCCTGCTACTGGATCGGGCTGGCTGGTTGTGGGTGGGAACCTGGGGAGCAGGTTTGCAACGCATGAACGCCAACAACACCATGCTGCGCTTGGTCAGGCACAGCGCAAAACGGCCAAACGGATTGAGCCACCCCGATGTAAGGAGTGTGCTGGAACTGGCCGATGGCCGCTTGGCTTTTGGCAGCAAAGACAACGGGATCGATATTTTTGACAGGCAGCGTGGTCTGACCGCCAGCTATAGAGCAGGTCAGAGCCAAGGCGCGGGCCAGGCAGGTGGCCTGCCGGAAAAAGCCATTTTGTCGTTGGCCCAAACCAGCGACGGCTCAATCTGGGCGGGTACACAACTAGCCGGGGTGGTGCGGCAATTGCCCGGCAGCACCGCCTGGGTGGCGGTGCCGGGTTTGCCCGCTAAGGAAGTGAACAAGTTGCTCGCTGGCAGAGACGGTAGCCTGTGGGCCGCAACCCCTCGTGGGGTGGCACGTTGGCACCCGGCGACACTGCCAGCACAGCCTGCCCGGAAGGATGACCCGAGCGCGTCGCCAGGACGCTTCGAGGTGCTTACGGACGAACAGGGCAAGGCGATGGAAAACACGGTCTTTGCGCTGGCAGAAGACGGGCAAGGCCGAATGTGGATAGGTACAAGTAACGGTTTGTGGTTGCATGAACCACAAGGCCGTGGCCTGATTCACATCCCCGCAGAACCCGCGCACCCGGATGGGCTGATTTCCAACCTTATTACAGGCCTATTGGTAGACAGCCGAAACAGGCTGTGGGTTGCGCCAGACAAGGGCCTGGAACGATTGAAAAGCCTGGAGGGCAAGCTGGCCCGGTTCGAGGATGTTAGCGCCTTGCTTGGACAACCCGGCAAAGGCATGGGCAACAACTTACTGGAAGACCGGCAAGGCCGCATCTGGACGGAAGACGGCGTGATTGAGCAGGCTGGTCGGGCCACGCATGGCCGGGCCGCAGATGGAGGGGCCTTTCAAAGCACAATCTTGCTGCGCAGAACCCCACTCACAAAGGCTGACGGCATGGATTTGGGCGCAACCTGGAAATGCTCCTATGGACAAACCCGTGACGGTTTGCTGCTCTTTGGCGGTTCGCAAGGTGTGGCCATAATTGATCCGGCACGCTTCAAAGCGTATGACTATGCCCCACCGCTGGCCGTGACAGAGCTAAAGATCAATGGCGAGGCAGTGGCACCCGGTGTGTTGGCCACCTCCTTGGCAAACCCGTCACCACCAACCGGGGCAGGCAAGGCCGCCAGCCTGACCTTGCTACCTTCGCAGCGTAATTTTGTCATTGAATTTGCCGCACTGGACTATTCAGAGCCAAAGCAAAACCGCTACCAATACCGCCTGCAAGGCTATGACCAAAATTGGATCAACACCGATACCGACCACCGCAGCGCCGCCTATGGCAATTTGTGGCCGGGCCTGTACACACTGCAAGTGCGCGGCAGCAACCGCCTGGGTGAGTGGAGCCGGCATGAGCTAAGTATCCCGATTCGGGTTTTGCCTGCATGGTGGCAAACCTGGTGGTTTGCGTTGGCATTGTTGCTGTTGATGACGAGCCTCTACGTGGTATTGGTGCAAACCCGCACCCGCTACCTGCGCCAGCGTCAGCGTGAGCTGGAGCAACTGGTGAATGAGCGCACTATCGAATTGCGCGAAAAGCAGGAAGAGCTGATCGATGCCAACGCCGACCTGGTATTGGCAGTGGAAACCCTGCGCCAATTGGGCGACATAGGCCGCGAAATTACCGCCAATCTGGACGCCGATATCGTATTCCAGTCGCTCTACCTGTACGTAGGCGGTTTGCTCGATGCACCCACCATGACCATTTACCGCATGAATGCTGCCGCCAAGACACTTGACGCGGTGTTCGGGCGCGATGATGATCAGGCCATGCCGATGCGCAATATTGCGCTTGATTCCCCCACCTCCAACGCAGCAAGGGCAGTGCGCGAGCGCCAGGATTTGCTGCTGCACTTCGACCCGCAGGACTATTCAACGACTATCCCCGGCACCCGCCAAATGCTCACCGCCCTGTTTGCCCCGTTAATTGTGGATGACAAGGTACTGGGTGCGATGTCAATCCAGTCTGACAAGGCAAATGCCTACGGCGAGCGCGAGCGGCTTATCTTTCGTACTCTCACCGCCTATGGTGCCATTGCCTTGGCCAACGCTGCGGCACTGGCCGCGCTGCGCCAAGCCCAAGGGCAACTGGTGCAGCAAGAAAAAATGGCTTCACTCGGTGGTTTGGTAGCCGGCATTGCGCATGAAATTAACACCCCGCTGGGTACCACGCTGATGGCCATATCCGGTGTGGAAGGCGCATGGCAAACGCTGCAAGATGCTGTTGCCAGTGGCCGCATAAGCAAATCGGTGCTCGATTCCAGTACCGCAGAAGGCATGGAATACACCACCTTGGCCCTAAAAACCGCCACTCGCGCCGCCGAACTGATTGCCCTGTTCAAAACCATTTCAGTCAATGCCGACAGTGACCGAATGGCCGAGATTGAATTGGCCGATTATTTACCCGAGGTGGCCACCTTGGTACATGCCCAGCTTGTACAAAATGGCAATAAGCTGGAGATCGCCGCGCCTGCCGGTTTGCGCCTGCAAGTGGTGCCGGATGCGCTGACCGAAAGCTTGAGCCGGATTCTGGTGAATGTACTCCACCACGCCTTCACCGATGGCCGCAGCGGCACCTTGCGCATCAGCGCGCAAGCTGACGAGGGTGATGGCGGCGATTTCGTTGTCATCACCATCAGCGACGACGGCCACGGCATCGCCCCAGAAGACTTGCCCAAGGTGTTTGACCCGTTTTTTACCACCAAAAGCGGCATGCACGGGCACGTAGGGCTGGGCCTGCACGTGGCGTACAACCATGTAACGCAAAGGCTGAAGGGGCAGATTCATGTCACCAGTACATTGGGAGAGGGCACCTGTGTTGAGATACGGCTGAAAAAGCATGGCAAGCTGCAAAAAGAAGAATAAAACATGAAAATAAACCTGAAATATCTGCAATGGCAAATTTTGGGGCTTGCTGGCTGGCTACCGTTGGCGTTGATGGCAGCCGATGTTTTCCTGCCTGCGTAACAGCCAGCCGATTAAGATTGAACAGGGCTGCAAGATGGGCTGCAATGCAATAATCAAAACCGCCAGCGCGGCAAGCTATGGCTGCGTTTGCACCTTAACCCGAGCAGGGATGCGCTGATGATTGGCTTTGAGGACAGCGGGACGGGGGGGTGATGCCGCCATACAGGCGCGGATTATGGCACCGTTTTTCACCACAAAAGAGGTCGGCGGCGGCACTGGCCTTGGGCTTTCGACGGCCTTTGGCATTGTGCAAAAACATGGCGACAGCATGGAATTTACTTCTACGCCGGGCGCGGGCAGTTGTTTTACGGTGCAGTTGCCGTTGGCGTAAAGTTGGCGTAAACATACCCCGCCAAACCCGTGCGCCGCCAATTAGGCGACATTGGCCGCGAGATCAGCGCCAAGCTCGATGCCGAGATCGTGTTCCAGTCGCCATACCTGTACGTGGGAAAATACCACGCTTTACGCGAAGCCAAATGATCCTTTAAACAAGCAATGATCTCAAACCCGATGGCTTCTGACAGTGAATTTCGATTAAAAAAAAAGTCCGCTTCTCCCGAGTGAAGTTTTTTTGATTTCTCTTGACAGTTTCCACGCGGCATCATAAACTTCATTTCATGCACTAGGGAAACAGAATTTAAGCCCCAAATCACCCTTATTTAATTTTCAACCACAGCCAAATTAAAGGTCTATCATGCCAAAATCAATCAAAGAATTATCAGCATCCGAAGTGGAACAAGTTGCAGGTGGCGCTACTCAGGTTCAGCCGGAAATTACTCTCGAAGCGCCGATGATAATTTTCAACGACAGCGAAATCACCACGTCAATCACCGACCTTCCTGGGAGCCATAAGAAGCATAATAAGCATAAGAAGCATTAACCATAAGTATGGTTGACAGGATTTTTTGCAAATTTGATTTCATCCCTCGAAGTGCCGCCACAATGGTACTTTGAGGGCTTACCCTTCATCTGGGCCAAGCAAGCCTGGATGATGCATCTGCCCCTATCCCGCTGATTTTTTATTCTGCCCCGCCATCCAGGCACCTATTGCGCTTCACAACTACCAAAGAACAACACGAGTACCCTCTGCCCCTGCTTTTCTTCGTTTTCCCTATCCGTTGTGCCTGCGTGTCGGGCATAATTAACAACAGAAACAGGCCCGCACTCTTTCCGCATGGTTCGTTGTTTTATTGGAATTTTAACCAGCAAATAATAGCTTGTTTTCCATTATAAAAAATTCAATTTCTAAGCAATCAGGGGAAAAAGTCCGGCATGAAAATACACCTGAAATATGTGCAATGGCTGGTTTTCTGGCTTAGCGCCTGTCTTCCATTTTCAATCGTGGCAGCGCCACCTTTTGCGCCAGCTCAGCACTTCCCCTTTACCGAACCGGAGTTTGAAACCCTGCGTGATGCGGAAAGCATCGACAACCAAACCATTACCGCATTGGTGCAGGATGCGCGCGGCCTGATCTGGATCGGCACACAAGTGGGCCTGGTGCGTTACGACGGCTACCGTTTCCGCAAGTTTGCCCATAACGCCGCCGACCCGTTCTCATTGGCGGGTGATTATGTCAATTCTTTATCCGTTGCAAAGGACGGGCGGCTTTGGGTTGGCACCAACAGCGACGGCATTTCGGTGTTTGACCCGGCCAGCGAGCGTTTTGAACATTTTCGCCATGATGAAAAAAAACCGGACAGCTTGGGCGAGGGCAAAATTTCAGCCTTGGTCGGTGACGGGCAGGGCGGCATGTGGATTGCCACCAATCAGGGGCTGGATCATCTGCCCGTTAGCGGTAAACGCTTCGAGCATTTCAGGCACGGCACCGATCCGCACAGCCTGTTAAACGACAAGGTGCGCAGCCTGTTACAGGACCGGGCAGGCCGCCTGTGGGTGGGCAGCAGCAGCGGCTTACAACGGCTTGCCCCGGATGGAAAACGCTTCGAAACCGTCGTCTCGGGCAAGAATGTTCAGAGCCTGTTTCAGGCACAGGATGGCAAGATATGGCTGGGCACCGTCGAACACGGTGCCGCCTGGCTAATGCCAAGTGGTGCGCCGCCCGCCGGCGTGCCACCCAACGGCCCTCCTGCGCAGGTAAACTGGCTGCCGCTGGCACAACTGAGCAACCCGTGGATTGCCGGGATTGCACAAGCGAAAACAGATCAAATCTGGCTGACGACGACCGGCGGCGGCATTATTGTCGTGGCGGCAAGCAACGGCCAAGTGCTGCAAACCCTGCGCCATGACCCGGCACTTACTGGCAGCTTGGCGCTGGATACGCTCAAGCCCTTGTTGCTGGATCGGGCCGGCTGGTTGTGGGTGGGTAACTGGGGGGCTGGTTTGCAACGCATGAACGCCAACAATACCATGCTGCGCGTACTCAGGTACAGCCCAAAACGGCCAAATGGATTGAGCCATCCCGATATAATCAGTTTGCTTGAACTCAGCAATGGCCAGTTGCTTATCGGCAGTATCGGCAATGGGATTGATATTTTTGACCAACAACGGGGTCTGATTGGCGGCTATAGAACCGGCCAAGGCGAGGCAGGCGCGCTGCCGGATGCGAACATTACCGCCTTGGCTCAAACCAGCGACGGCTCAGTCTGGGCTGGCACACGACAAGCCGGGGTGGTGCGGCAGGTTGCCGGTGGCACTGCCTGGGTGACGGTGCCAGGCTTACCCGATCAGCACACGACCAAGTTGCTGGCTGACCGTGAAGGCAGTCTGTGGGTCGGCACAAATCGCGGTCTGGCACGCTGGCAGCCCGGTGAGCCGCCACAGCCTGCCAGCCAAATAAGCGATGCTGACCGGAATACTGGCAAAACGGCAGCGCCCATGCATTTTACCGCCCTCGCAGACGAACAAGGCAAGGCGATGGAATTTACGGTCAATGCCTTGGCCGAAGACCGGCAAGGCCGGATCTGGATCGGCACACGAAACGGCTTGTGGCTGCATGAACCAGGGCGCAAGGGCCTCATTCGCGTTACTGCCGAACCAAACCACCCGGACGGACTGGTTTCCGACTTCATTATCGGCCTGTTGCTGGACAGCCAGGCGCGCCTGTGGGTCGCCACCGATAAGGGCTTGGAGCGCTTGATAAGCCGGGACGGCAAACTGGCCCGGTTCGAGCATGTCAGCGCCTTGCTCGGACTTGCTGGCCAAGAACTGGGGGCGAACTTATTGGAAGATCGGCAAGGCCGCATCTGGACCGGCGAAAGGGTGATCGACCCGACCGTTCGCGGCCAGCCGCGCATGAGCCGCCTCACCCTTGCCGACGGCATGGATATCGGCGCAAGCTGGGCCGGTTCCTACGTCAAAACCCGTGATGGCTTGCTGCTTTATGGCGGCACGAAAGGGGTGGCGATCATCGATCCAGCCCGCTTCAAGGCATATGATTATGCCCCGCCGCTGATTGTCAGTGAGCTAAAAATCAATGGCGTGGCAGTGGCATCGGCATTGTTGGCAAACCCGCCGACACAAGCTGACGCAGACGCCGCCCCGAGCCTGATCCTCGATCCCACGCAGCGCAATTTTGCGCTTGAATTCGCCGCCCTCGACTATTCAGAGCCAAAGAAAAACCGCTACCAATACCAGCTTCAAGGTTACGACAAAACCTGGATCAGCGCCGATGCCGACCACCGTAGCGCTGGCTATGGCAATTTGTGGCCGGGCCTGTACACGCTGCAAGTGCGCGGCAGCAACCGCCTGGGCGATTGGAGCCGGCATGAGCTGAGTATCCCGATTCGGGTTTTACCGGCATGGTGGCAAACCTGGTGGTTTGCGCTGGCATTGTTGCTGTTGATGGCGAGCATGGTCGCGGCATTGGTGCAGGTGCGCACCCGCCACCTGCGCCAGCGCCAGCGTGAGCTGGAACAAACGGTGTTTGAGCGCACCAGCGAGTTGCGCCAAAACCAGGAAGAGCTGATTGCTGCCAACCACGAGTTGAATGAATCCAATACAGCCCTGAATGTATCCAATGTCGGGCTGGCCCTGTCGGTGGAAACCCTGCGCCAACTGGGCGACATTGGCCGCGAAATCACCGCCCACCTTGATGCCGAGATCGTGTTTCAGTCGCTATACCTGTTCGTGGGCGGTTTGCTCGATGCCCCCACCATGACTATTTACCGCATAAACCACGCCGCCACCGCGCTGGACGCCGTGTTCGGGCGCGATGAGGATCAATTAATGTCGATGCAAAGTATCGAGCTCGACTCACAAACCTCGAATGCTGCAAAGGCGGTGCGCGAGCGGCGGGAATTACTTCTTCACTATGATCCGCAGGACGACCCTACCCATATCCCCGGCACCCGCCAAATGCTCACCGCCCTGTTTGCCCCGCTGATCGTGGACGACCGGGTACTGGGCGTATTGTCAATTCAGTCCGACAAGCGAGATGTCTACGGCGAGCGCGAGCGCCTGATCTTTCGCACCTTAACCGCCTATGGTGCCATTGCACTGGCCAATGCCGCTGCCGTGGCAGCCCTGCGGCAAGCGCAAGGCCAACTGGTGCAGCAAGAAAAAATGGCTTCGCTTGGCGGCCTGGTGG
>CAMBDR010000094.1 GCA_945864765.1 Janthinobacterium lividum
GCACCACAGGCGGCGGCGTTGAAGGCCCCGGCACAACAATCGGCCTCGAATCCTTGCCCGGATCTTTCTGGCAATCCGGACACCCACCAATCAACACCTGCCTTTCACAGGAATTACCAGGCCGCGACGCATTTTTCAAGCATTTTTTGGGGTCATAACGACACAACCCGCCCCACCCCGCCTTGGTTAATCCACTGCCTGCATCCGTAATCAAAAAAGCCCCGTCATCACTCACCGTAACCCGCCCCATCGGCACGTATTGCCCCAGATCATGATCCCATTGCACCATCGGCAAATTATCCCCCGGCACTTCGTTGGTAGCGTTCGGCATTCGCACTTCAATCGGCGGGTCAAACCGCGTGCCCGCAGGCTGTATCGTCCAGGCAGGCACGCCAAACTGCGCGCCGCCCGCAGGCGGGGCCATGGGCAAACGGTCGGCGGCCACCGGGCTAACAATCAACAGACCAACGTGCGTACCATCAGGAAAAGTAACGCTGTTGGCCTTAACCTTCATGCTAAAGCCCTCCAGCCCCGGCATGGTCAAGACCACATCTTCATTACCACCTACCACTTTGCCATTGCCACTGGCCAGCGGCGGCAAGTAAATTGGATGCGGCAACTGGTTGATTTGGCCCTTCACCACATAAGCTTCAAAATGCAAACTCGGGTACTGGGGCTGGGCAGGGTCATTTTGCGGATTCACGGTGCGCCCGTCAACAAACAAATCCACTCGCCCAGGTGGCACGTTGTTCAGCGCAAAGTTGCCCGCATCATCGGTCGTGGCCGACAAGGCCGTGCGCCCAATCGAGATGCGCGCCCCACTGATGGGCGCGCCTTTGTCCGAATACAAGGTGCCGATGAAACTGGCCGGGCCTTCTTGCCCGGCACGCACGCGTATCAAATAAACGGCACCGGTTACGATGTCATTCTCATTGGCAAAATCACCCACCGGGTTTTTCAGCGCGGCAGCGCTAATGTTGACGATGCCTGGCGTATTGCCCAGCAAGGGGCGCGCCGCCACCACGCCATTTTTATCACTGAATACGATCAGCGAGCGGCCATCATCCGCAACGCGCGCGCCAGGCGTCTCCACAAAGCGCGCCGCGCCTTCATTGACCTGAAATTGCACCGCCACATTGGGCAAGGGATTGTTTTGCGCATCGCGCACCACGGCCGATAATATTTCCATGGCCGTGGCACCGGTTTCGCCAATTTGATTGGTGCCGGAATCCGCATTCAGCCGCGCCACTTCGCCGCGCCGGGTGGTGGCGCTAAACAACACGTCTTCAGCCATGCCAAGTGCACTGGCACGCACCGCATTCACACCGGGGCCACTTTGCTTGCCAACGGTCAACCAACTTTGCGCACGCCCATCTTTATCAGTCAGTACCACAATCGAACGAACGGTATAGTTCGGGTTGCCGCTGGCCGTTTTCCCTTGCACCGGACTCACCGAACCCGTGCCACGCAATACCTCAAACTGAACCGGCACATTGGCTTGGGCTTCACCCTTGTCATTTAAGGCAAGCACGCTCAGCGGCTGAGCCAGTTCAGTATTGGCAGGCGCGCTCTGGTTATGCCCCGCCTCCATCACCAAACCCGCCAAACCCAGATCCGCCCGGATGACTTGCACGCTTTGCACACGGGTATTGCCCAGATGATCGACCGCACGCAATTGCAAGGTGTTAATGCCCTGTTTCAAGGGTAAATCAGTGACCTGAAAATAACGGTCGGCCACTTGCGCGGCCACGCCATTAACCGTCAATTGCGGCTCCGGCGCACCGAACATACCCTCCACCGCATCATTGACGATGCCACGCACATCAATCCATGCCTTGCGGGTGGTGTAGCCGGGGCGCGGATACTCTAATTGAATGATGGGCGCGGTTTGGTCAACGCTGACCGTGATCGCGCTGCTGACGCTGCGGCCCAACAAATCCGTGCCCACCACCGTAAGCAGGTTGCTGCCCTCATGTAAAAAGAAATTCGGAAAAGAAAATTCCAGGTTGCCACTCGCCAACACCGCTTGCTGCTGGTTAATGGTGACGTTTTGCAATGGCTTGCTGCTGCGCCCTGTAATAGTGACGGGGCGCTCGACCACCCCCGTCAAGTCGCCCGGGCTGGTAGCATTGGCGCGCCCCAGCACGGCTTTGTCTGCGGGGCTGGTGATGCTTATCTGCGCTGGTGCATCATGCAGCACATTGCGGCTGGCGCTGCGCACGGTGCCATCACTGAAGGTGGCCACCACGTTCAAAGTATTATTGCCATCAACCAAATCAAGCGCGCCATCAAACGCGGTGACGCCCTCATTGTCGGTGTCGCCACGCGCCATCAACTGGCCATTGAGCGTCATGCTGGCAATGGTTGCCTGGTTCGATTTGGCGCTGGCAACGACGCGCAGGTGCGGGGTCAGCACGGTTTGGCCAAGGCCGGGGCTGGTTATCATCACTTGCCAAATGGGGGTCGCAGCAACATCGAAGGCCCACACCTGGTTTGCCAGTACACGGCCTTTGTTAGCGACATCCAGACTCAGAAAATAATGCCCGGCGGGCAGTGCTTGTGCGGGGGTATATTTGATGCTGCCTGCCGTTACCTGTGCCTTTGCTGTGACATCAAGCCCATTCAAGCGCAATTTGGGGCTAGTGCGGTCAATGCCGCGTAGGTCTTGAAATGTGGCGCTGATGAGTGGTCGGCTGTCTGGCGGCAACATCACCTCACGCGGGGTCATTGCTGCAAACACCGGGCCAGCACGACCAACGTCCACCGTCCAAAAGTTAATGCCTGTATTTTTGGCTTTATCAGCAATTTGTAAGGTGACGCCGTGCGTGCCATCGGGCAAGGATAGTACCGGATCAAAACGGATTTCATCGGCACTTTTTATTGCCTGTGCAGTGACATCCACACCGTCAACTGTAAGTACCGCGCTATTCCAGTCAATACCACTATCGCGGTCGCTTACTTTGGCTTGTACCAAACCCGGCGTGGTAAATTGCGGCAAAATCACCGGGGCCAGCGCATCGGCCGCCATCACGGCTGGCGGCAAGCCATGCAACAGGAAGCAGCAAGCCAATAAAACCTGGCACTGCCTGATCAAGCGAACTGTTTTTAATGAACCCAAGCGCCCCATTACTTGATCCCTTCCACCGTCAATTAATTACAAGAGGCGTGCAGCTTAGCCGGAGCAAATAGCGTTGTCAATTCATTTTTTATTTTATTTGGTTTATTTTTAATTCATATATAGTGTTAATTAAATCAATTTTAGTTTTAAATACCATAAGTAATTTGATTGAAACATCTCGCGCCCCGGAACCCCATATGACGCCCATCTTTGCTATGATGATGCTCATCTCAGTTCACCAGTCAACATCATGAAAATCTGCGTTTTTTGCGCTTCCAGCGCCATCGCCCCGCCAGAATATGGCCAGGCCGCCTATGATTTAGGCCAAATATTCGGCCTGGCGGGTGTTACCACCATTTTTGGCGGCGGCAGTGTCGGTTCCATGGGCCGTTTGGCCGATGGCGTGCATTCGGTCAATGGCAAAATCATCGGCGTCATGCCGCACTTTATGCGCGAACTGGAATGGGCGCATAAAGAAGTGAGCACCTTTCATTGGACCCACGACATGGCCGAACGCAAAGCCTTGCTACGCGACCAAACCGATGCCATTGTCGCCCTGCCCGGCGGTTGCGGTACGTTTGAAGAATTATTGGAAGTAATTACCTTAAAACGACTTGGCCTGTATCCCAAACCCATTATCGTGCTGAACCAAAACAATTTCTATGCGCACCTGATCGCCCTGTTTCAACAGAGCATTGCCGAAGGATTTATGGAGCCACGTCATCAAACCTTATTCACCATCGTCAACGAGGTTGGTGAAATACTGCCTGCAGCCAAAACAGTGCCCGACTGGCATCCATAGATCAAAACCAGACTGTCTCCGCGTTAATATTAAGTTGATAGCACAAAATATCAAGCTTACACGCAGGCAGTCCGCTATATTGGCGTCACTCCCCCAAACTTTTCATTTTCAAATTATAGAAGAGAGACATTGATGACCAATTTCAAAGCGCTTTGGATTATTCGATCCGGTTTAACTGCAACAATATTTGCTGCTTTATCTGCGAATGCGGCAGGTTTAAATCCTAAAGATACGTCCGTGCAACTTTTTCATTGGAAATGGAAAGATGTTGCCAAAGAGTGTCGCGCCTGGATCGGCCCGCAAGGTTATGGCGCAGTACAGGTATCCCCGCCAACGGCCGCTGCCCGCAAGGGCGCATGGTGGGATATTTACCAGCCAGTGAATCATTTCAGCTTTACCAGCCGTATGGGTAATTTGAGCGAATTCCAAAGCATGATTCAAAGCTGCCACGCCGCTGGTGTGCGGGTTTATGTGGATGTGGTGGCCAACCATATGGCAGCGGGCAGCGGCACCGCCACCGATGGTTCGAAATACGATGCCGCCACCCTGAGCTACCCGTATCAGAATGCCCGTGATTTTCATGCCGCATGCGACATTGACGGTAATGATTATGGTAGCCCCGGTAATGGCCACAATGTGCAATTTTGCCGCTTGGTCGGTTTGCCAGACCGCGCCACCGAAAACTTTTCGACCCAGGCGCAGGTGAGTTTGTATTTGAATCGTTTGGTGTTGATGGGTGTGGATGGGGTGCGTTTTGATGCGGCCAAGCATATGCCGGCAGCGGATATTCAGGCATTTTTGAAATACACCTTAAAAACCACCTGGTATGGCGAGCCACTCTGGGTAACGCAGGAAGTGATTCCCGACGGTAATGCGGTGCGGGAAAATTATTTTGCTGCGGGCACCATCAATGAATTCAAATTCACTTATGCGATGAAGGCGATGTTGCGCAATGAATATAGCCAGGGTTTGGCGCAAATTCAGCAAATTATGGGCACGCCCGGCAATTGGGGTGGCACCTGGGGCTTTGTGCCGTCCGACAAAGCCACGGTATTTGTGAATAACTGGGATACCGAGCGCAATGGCGGCTCGCTCAATGCCAGTAACCGCACTGGTGGGCCAAACGATACTTGGTACACCCGGCGTTACCAGTTGGCCAATGTGTTGATGATGGCTTGGCCGTATGGGCATGCGCAAGTGCATTCGGGCTTTAATTTTACCAACACTGATCAAGACGCCCCTGCGCAAAGTGCCTTTGGGACGGATGGTCAGCCGGTGCAAGATGGCAGTTGGGATTTTGTGCATCGGATGCCATCGGTGTCGAATATGGTGAAGTTCCGCAGTTTGGTGGTGGGCACAGGGATTGATCAATTCACGGCAGGCAATATCAACCAGATCGCTTTTAATCGCGGTGCCAAGGGTTTTGTGGCACTCAATAATGATCGCGGCGACTGGAATTTGAATTTTACGACACAGTTGGCACCGGGTAGGTATTGCAATATCGTCCACGGCGGCGTGAATGGCAGCAAAACCGGTTGTACTGCGGATATGGTGGTGGTGGCGGCGAATGGGGCAGTATCGCTCAGTATTCCGGGCAATGGCGGTGGTTTGGTGCCGGCGGTGGTCTTGGCGGCGAATCAAAAATTGCCTGCCACGGCCCCCACTTGTGCTGCGGTGCCAGTTACTTTTCGCATTGCCAACGCCAATACCGCTTACGGTGAAGCAGTGCATGTGAATGGTAACCGGGCCGAATTAGGGCCATGGAATGCGATTGCCGCCAATCAATTGGCTATTGAGTTAAGCGACAACACCAATAGCAATTCGCCTTGGTCGAAAACACTGAGTTTGCCGCCTTCGACGATTGTGATGTTCAAGTTTGTCAAGCATGGCGCTGACTATACAGTATGGGAAAACGGCCAGGGCACCGCCAGCGGCAACCGCGAAGTGATAACCGGTGCCTGCGGTCAACCTGCGGCAGTGATGGATGGTGGTAATTTCAAGTTTTGATGGACATGGTTGTTGGTCGCAGTATCAAGTGATTTTGTAGCGCGTCGTTTTGTAGTGAGTAGCTTTGTAGCAAGTAGTATGGTAACAGGTAGTTTAGTTGTTTTGTAGTTCGTAACATCCTGGTTAGATGAGCAAAGGTTTGCCCTTCGCGTTCCCGCGCGAAGGGCATTTTTTACCAGCACGATTCCACCCCTTTTTTTCACGTTGAAAAAGATCCGCATGAAAAGCCGCGATTCTTTAAAAGCTACTTGATTCTTCACCCATTTCGCACTAACATCCAAGCTACGGTAACCGATTCCTACACAAGCAAACCTGTGATGCAAAAATTTTTCTTAAAACATGACTAACTCGATCTCTTTTGAAGCGAAAAACATCCGTTACGATATTGCATGGGATGCGGCAAAAGCAAGCACCAACCTGCGTAAGCATGGTATGGATTTTCGAGATGCCGCAACCGTTTTTCTTGGCGAATTAACCCTGTGTAACTACGACATGGCGCATAGCCTGGATGAAGAGCGTTGGGTTACATTAGGGTATGATCGCGCGGGGCGGGTTCTTGTGGTGGTGCATACTTGGCTGGCAATCAACTCGGGTACCATTGACATCCGTATTATTTCTGCGCGTAGCGCAAACAAACGTGAACGTCAGGCATTTGCAGAATATTGCCAAATGCATTCACGCTGGGAAGTACAACAACAACCTTCTATTTATGGTGCCAAAATGAACATCACTACCCTGACAACAAACGAAGATGACACCCCTCCAGAATTTGATTTCAGCCGAGCTATTCGCGGAAAATTTTACCACCCCAATATGCAACTGCAAATGCCCATCTATCTGGAGCCTGCAATGATGACGGCGCTCATTGAAATGGCCGGACGCAAAAAAATCAAGCTGTCTTCACTGATCAACGATTTGGTCGAAAAAGGCTTTGAACTTCTTGAGGCAGAAGATGAATCGCAGGTCAAGCAATAAACCAATCACCATGAATACCTTAGCCGTGGTACACCTTCACATTAGCAAACCCACGCTGCACCAAATGCTCGGCCTGCAACTGACTCATCAAACCCCGCTCGCAATACAAAAAATAGGTTTTACTGGCATCGAGCCTGGCAAACTCGCTGCCGATTTTGTAGTAAGGGATGCAGCACACGCTATTGTGCGCCAGGCGCAAGGGCTGCGCTGCCGCTTCATCGGGGGTGCGTACATCGATCACGATATCGCCCGGATGAAGTAGCATGGCCGATAGCCCACTGGCTTGGCCGGATTGCTCCGCTGTCGCCACATCCCACAAATCCCGCACCTCATACCAAACCGCCTGCTCCACCGCCTGTACCAACAAGGCTTGATCGCAGCGCTTTTCTTCCGCTTCCACCTTTCCCAAATTGGCCTTGATGGTCGGGTTTTTCGATATCGCACCACAGTATTCGGGTATGGTTTCCGACAGTTCCGCCACACCAATGCGGTGTGCCATGGCGATAATATCGGGCTTATCCCAACTGGCCAGGGGTCGCATCACCAAACCGGTACTGGCGGCATCAATCACCTGCAAATTGGCCAGCGTTTGGCTCGCCACCTGCCCTACCGCTTCGCCCGTCACCACCGCCACCGCCTGTAAGCGGCGCGCCACTTGCTGGGCCGCGCGGAGCATCATGCGCTTTAACACCACCCCCTGATTACCTTGCGGGATATGCTGCACAATATCGCTCATCACAGCAGCAAAATCAACCGCAATCAATTGCGCATTGTGAGTCGAAGCATATTTACTCCAGAGCAGATACGCCATTTGCTGCACCCCACGCAAATGCTCGGCCCCGCCCAAATTAAAAAAGCAGTAATGCACCCGGCAACCGCGCTTGATGAATTGAAACGAAGCCACCGCCGAATCAAAACCGCCCGATAGCATGCTGAGCACATCGTCTTGCGTGGCCAGCGGATAACCGCCCAGACCGTGATGGGTGGCGCGCACCAGATACAAGGTTTGGCCCACCACTTCGAGTTGAATCAACACGTCCGGCTGGCGTAAATCGACGCCCGCATTCGGGTAATTGTCATGCAAACCGGCACCCACAAACTGTTGCACCTGAAGCGAAGTAAAGTCATGCTGGCCATTGCGCCGCACCCGCACGCAAAAGGTTTTGCCCGCCAATTGGCGACCCCAAATGGCCTGGGTATGCTGCAAAATATCATCCAGCGTTTGAAATGGCTGCACCTCGACTTCAAGAATATATTGCAAACCCGGCACGCACACCAGCGCTTGCACATATTGCGCGCTGGTAGCGCAACTGT
Organism: Janthinobacterium lividum; assembly: GCA_945864765.1. Lineage (GTDB taxonomy): Bacteria > Pseudomonadota > Gammaproteobacteria > Burkholderiales > Burkholderiaceae_D > CAMBDR01. The sequence continues at coordinate 8,217 of CAMBDR010000094.1, forward strand.
GCGGCCCACTCGTGACCACGATTTTATCCCACTCGCGCTTCACCACCACCCCCGGATCAAAACGCGACAGAATCTGATGCAAATTACTTTGCAAAATGGCGGTCAGACGACGCTGGATCGAATGGCTCTTTAAATTAATTTCGGGAAATAACTTGATCACAAATTGCATTATCGCGGCCCAGCCAGGTTTGAAAATTCGGGTTGAAGATTCAGGTTGATTTGGGCCAGCAGTTTACACCAATTCGACCTTGTCATCGATTTGAATTTATCCACCCGGCAATTTAAGGCGAACTATTGCTCAAACCGCAGCTCATGTTATGATCAAGCCTTTCAAAACATGAAAGGTCGCGCATGTCTATCGATACCCTCGCTGTTTGGCACCAAATCGTGGCCGAACGCAATATTACCCGGCTCGACGCCCTGTTAGCCGATGAGGTGGTGTTTCACTCGCCCGTCGTGCATACGCCGCAAGTGGGCAAACCCATCACCAGTATGTATTTGCGCGCCGCCTTCCAGGTGTTTTTCAACCCCAGCTTTCACTATGTGCGTGAAACCACCAGCAGCCATGATGCGGTGCTGGAATTTCAAGTCGAAATTGATGGCATCAGCGTCAATGGGGTGGATATGTTGAAGTGGAACGATGAGGGCCAATTGATTGAATTCAAAGTCATGCTGCGCCCCCTCAAGGCAGTTAACCTGATCCATGAGAAAATGGGCGCGATGCTCAAAGCGGCGATGTCAAAAACCAGTTAAGGGCAAGGCGCGCCCTGCCCTTCATTGATCAGGCCAGCAAACCTTGCCATAAAGCCGTGGTTGCCTGGGCCTGATTCAAGCTGTAAAAATGCAGTCCCGGCGCGCCACCCTCCAGCAGGCGTTGGCACATTTTGCCGACCACATCGAGCCCAAACGCCTTAATCGACGCGCTATCGTCGCCAAAACTGGCCAATTTCAGCCTGATCCAACGCGGAATTTCTGCGCCGCACATTTCTGAAAAGCGCATCAATTGGGTGTAGTTGGTAATGGGCATCACGCCGGCCACAATCGGCACGCTGACACCCAACTTTTGCGCTTGCTCAACAAACTGGAAATACGCATCGGCATTATAAAAATATTGGGTAATCGCCGAATTTGCGCCGGCATTCACCTTGCGCACAAAGACTTCCATATCATGCTGCGGTGAGCGCGCCTGCGGATGGGTTTCCGGGTAGGCCGCCACTTCAATATGAAACCAGTCGCCCGTGGTAGCGCGGATAAATTCGACCAATTCATTAGCATAGCGAAATTCACCCGAACCGCCATAGCCACTGGGCAAATCACCACGCAAGGCCACCAGGCGTTTGATGCCTGCGTCCTGATATTGCTGCAACACCGCACCAATCGAGGCTTTGGTGCCGCCCACACAGGATAAATGGGGCGCTGCGACATGCCCTTCGGCGATGATTTCGAGCACGGTATCGAGCGTACCTTGCTGGGTGGAACCGCCAGCACCAAAGGTAACAGAAAAATACTTTGGCTTAAGTAGTGCAAGCTTGGCGCGGGTTACGCGCAATTTT
>CAMBDR010000095.1 GCA_945864765.1 Janthinobacterium lividum
CGAGGCCATATTGCAATTTGGGTTCATAGTTTTTGACCTTGCCCAAATTTTGGTTATAGCGCACGCCCCACACCCGCCCCTTACCGCTGACCGCCAAACTGACCAGACCCGCCGTCACTGTGCCGGAATCGACATCGGAATAACTGCCATACACATCAATCGAATCGCCCCAGGCATACAAAGGGACGTGATAACCCAGGCCATACACCCTGACTTTACTGGGTTTTTCGATCGAGGTGGTGTATTGCAAGCTGGCCACATGATCCAGCCCGAACAGGTTGGCATGCTGCAGTGACACGCCAAGATGGGTTTTGCCGGTAGCGCGCGTGCCGGTATTATCCAGGCTGGCCCCACCCTTCCAAACCTTATCTTCAGTCACCTTGAGCATGGCATTGACTTCTTCGTCTTTCTCGCCACTTTCCAATTGCAAATTGACTTTTTTGGCCGGATTTTCATTGGCCACTTTCAATGCATTGGAGATTTTATGAATATTCGGGGTTTTACCCTCTTGCAAGGCGGGCAAACTGTTGCGGATATTAATATCGGTAAATTGCCGATTACCTTCAATTAAAATCTTACCAATTCGGGTTTGCACTACTTTTAAGCGCACCACGTTTTGATTTAATTCTTGTTCCGGCAATTCAACTTGCACCACATTATAGCCGCGCGCATGGTAGGCCGCCTCCAATGCTTCCAGCGCGCGCTGTACATCGGCAAAATCCCGCTGCTTACCAAGGAATGGGGCCAATATTTTATCGACCAGGGTGGGGCTCAACAGGGTATTGCCCGTGACATCAAAGCGCTCAATGTCAAACCGTACCACGCTGGCAGCGGGTGGGGCCACAGGCGGTGCCTGATTGGCATTGGTGGTGGCAGCGGGTTCGGCTGCCAAGCTCGGTTGGGTAGCACTCACGACCGAGGCAAACACCAATAGTTGCGTAAGAATTTGTTTCATAGAACAAGTTTCTCCATTTATTCAACAAACGCATGGTTCACTGTAGCAATTAAAATGCTTCCTGTAAATCAATTCACTCAGTCAATTCACCATACAGCGTCATCTTCAATACTAAAAACAAGCATTCTTTGACTGATTACTTGGTCTCAAATGTGGTTACGCCATCCCAATTCGGGCCGGGAGGATGTTTCCGGTAATAGGCAATACGTTCCAAATACAGATGGTACAGCAGATCGTGGGGAAATTGCTTTTGCAATTCGCTCAATACCTCAGTCGCATGGTCCCACTGTTGTTTGCGGATCAATCCATAGGCATTATGCCAACGCTCTACCGCTGCCCGCATGCGCGCATCAATTTTCGAGACTTCGCCAATCGGCTCAAAAATTGGCACGGGTTCATTTTTGCCCTTGACCCTGACACAATCGAGTTGACGGTAAAAAAATTCGCTGGCCGCCAATTTGGTGGTTTCACTCACCACCAAACCTACTCCATACACTTTGGTGATGCCTTCCAGGCGCGAGCCCAGGTTGACCGCGTCGCCCATCACCGTGTAGGCACGCCGGATCTTGGAGCCCATGTCGCCCACATGCATTTGCCCGGAATTCAAACCAATACCAATTTTTAAGGCCGGCCAGCCGCGTGCAATAAATTCATCATTCAGGCGGCGCGCCGTTTCCAGCATTTTTAAGGCCGACGAGACCCCGCGCGAAGCATGATCGGGCAATTCCACGGGTGCGCCCCAAAACGCCATTACGGCGTCACCAATATATTTATCGAGCGTACCGCGATTGCCACGAATATCTTCTGACATCGCCGTTAAATAAATATTAATATACTCACGCAAGACTTTGGGGGTTAATCCTTCGGAAATGGTGGTAAAGCCGCGCACATCAACAAATAACACGGTTAATTCGCGGCTTTCGCCTTCCATATTATAATCTTCCGGGTGATCCGCCATTTCTGCCACCAATTCCGGTGCAACATATTCCCCAAACAGGCCAACAATGGCTTGCCGATTGCGATATTCAAATAAAAATCCCCACGCCATATTGACGATAAACAAAATCAAAATCAATAAAAACAGGGTGGACAGATTTAATACCCAATCAAATCGATGATACATCCATAAATTGACTCCGGTGGCAACCAGCACGACCCCTGCTGCCGAGCCGAGTGAATACACGGGCGTCAGCATCGGCAAAACCAGGGCCATGAGCAAACCAAACAGCGCGATTTGGGCAAATTCAACCCCGAGTGCAAAGTCCGGCCTTTGTTTAAAGCGCCCGTCGAGCATGGACCGAATCAGATTGGCATGCACTTCCACCCCGGGGTAGTCATTGTTGACCGGCGTGGCCCGCAAATCGTTCAAACCCGGTGCGGTAGTGCCAATCAAGACGATGGTGCCCTTGATATCATCGACCGCAACACGCCCCTTCATGATATCGACTGCGGAAAAATAGCGGAATGCGCCGCCATCCGGCCCACCCTTGCCGCGAAACTGCACCAGGGTTGCCAAATGTTCGCCAACCGGGATGCGCAGGCGTTGTTTCGGTGGATAAAACATTTCAATCGTATCGACCCCACCTTGTGCCAACTTGTTTGCGGACAAGGTATCCACATTTTCCGGTAAAAGGGGGAAAATCGAGGTCGCGCCAAAATACACATAGGCGGTGGCCAAGGATAAAGACGGATAATAGCCATCGTTCACGCGCTGCAACAAGGGCACCGAACGCACCACCCCGTCTTTATCGGTAGAAATGGAGAAATAGCCAGCCCCCGCTGCCGCCTTTTGCAACACCTCGATATTGGCTTCATAACCGGTAATCGGATGTGGAATTAAATTACGCCCGTTTATGCGCTCAACGGTAAAGGCCGGCTCCGGCAAAATCCCTTTCTTTTGCTTGGTGGAAAAATTGTAGCCCAGGATGGCGGGGCTATTTTTCAGCGCATCGGCCAGGCGGCCATCATAGTCCAGCTTGGGCTTGAGTACCGTCAGTTGATTTTGAAAGTCGGGATTGTCTTTAAACGAAGTTTGGCCCAATTCGACCAAGGTATCGTAGCCCGAACTGGTATCGGGTTCAGGAAAGCTAATATCAAAGCCAATTGCCCTGGCTTGATAACGCTTGGATAAGTTGCTGACCAAATCCGCCACCTTGTCACGACTCCAGGGAAAGCGGCCAATTTCAGTTAAACTCTTTTCATCGATATCGATAATCACAATCCGTTTATCGAGCGTGGCGACCTGGGCGCGCATGCGCAAGCCATAGAAAAAAGTATCCATGCGCTCAATCGATTCGAGCGCAAAAAATCCCCAGGTATGTAAGCTGGCAAGCAACACCAACACCATCCCGAGTAACCAGCGGGTGCCATATTTGCTCCAATATCGGCTGCGAAACCTGTGCCAGATTTGACTCAATGGTGTATTCAACAGCGCCTCCAATTATTCATTGTTAACGGTCAATTGCTAACAGGCTTGGTTAAACTTCAATCGCGTAGGGCGCAATGTATTGCGCCATTGGTAAAATCAAACATCACAGAAATTTCGCATTCCCCATGCGGCGCAATTCATTGCGCCCTACGGAATATAGCCGGGTATGCGCCCCTCATCGACTTCATCAATTTGCGTCGCGCTCATAAAACGGTCGGCATACTCCTGATACACTTTTTGCCGAATAAACACATCAAATAAATCGGGGTCAATATGTCCGTTTAATCTGAACTTCCCCAAAATGGTCAATGACTCAAACAAACTCTTGCCTTTTTTGTACGGTCTATCACAGGCGGTGAGTGCTTCGAAAATATCCGCAATCGCCATCAAACGCGCTTGCACCGACATTTGCTCAGCGAGCAAACCGCGCGGATAACCCTTGCCATCCATTCTTTCATGATGCCCGCCAGCGTATTCGGGCACATGCCGTAAATGTTTCGGCCAAGGTAGCGATTCCAACATCCTTATCGTCATGCTGATATGGTTGTTGATCACGTCGCGCTCATCCTGGGTCAGCGTGCCATATTTAATGGTCAGATTCGCCACTTCTTCCACATCCAGGAAATTGGCCGCCACACCCTCGGTATTCACCCAACGATATTGACTGATCTCAAACACGCGTTTTTGATCCGCTTCAGGCATGCCCTCGCTACCCTTATTCGAAAAACGTAAAAAATCCCGATCCGCGTCATATTGCAGCGATTCTTGCGCCAAAACGCTATCGAGCGCCGCATAGTCTGCCTGCAACGCGCCCCGGCTATCGTGTGTCGCGACCGACTCAAGCTGCTTATCGGCCAAAGCCAGCTTTTGCTTGAGGGTACGAATTTCAGCATCGCGCTTTAATACTTCGAATCGGGTATCGATATTGAGAATACGATCATGAATCGATTCCAACTTGGTGGATTTATCCACCACATGCACCGGCGTGGTAATTTTGCCACAATCATGCAACAAACCCGCCAGCCATAACTCTTTACGATCCGCTTCGCTCATTGAAAATGCAGCCAATGGCCCGGTTTGCGTGCGGTGTGCCGCATCGGCCAACATGATGGTTAATTCCGGCACCATTTGGCAATGACGCCCGGTGTAGGGTGATTTTTCATCAATACCGATATTAATCATATTCACTAATGCCTCAAACAAATACTCAAGTTGAAACACCAGATGCTGATTGGTAATGGCAATCGCCGCTTGAGAACTTAAGGCTTCGATGAAGCGTTGATCGGTTTCAGAGAAGGGGCACACCTTGCCGCTATCGGGGTCGATTGCATTAATCAGTTGCAACACACCGATTAATTCACCCTCGTGGTCTTTCATGGGCACGGTTAAAAAAGACTGGGAATGATAGTTATATTGCGCATCAAATAAGCGCATACCGGCAAAATTAAACACATCGGCCAGATACATATCCTGAATATTGATCGACTGGCCAAAATTGGCCGCATACGCCGCAACCGAGCTGAGATTTTTTTTACCCTGGCTGTCACACAGTGGAATATTGGGAATTTCGATCAGATCACCGCTGACACCGCCCTTGTACATGCCCAGGCTGTCATTGATGGAAATATGGAAACAAAGGCTTTGTTTATCTTCGCTGGTGCGATACAAGGTGCCGCCGTCGGCATGGGTCATGGCTTTGGCGGCACGTAAGATATGCTCCAATAATAATGGAATATTATGATTATTGGATAGCTCCACGCTCAGTTCGGTCAATTGATCCAAACGCTGTGCAATCTGTGCAGGGCTTAAATTCTCCATAAGCTCAAACGCCTTTTCAAAACCAGGCAAGGGTGCTGGCTATTTTGCCCTTATTTTGCCCTACCCTTCCGGTTTTTTCTCACACAATCGTCAAGTGTGCGTACTTTGACCTGCTTTTCACTCCTAAAAAAACAACACCCTGTCCGACACACGCATTTCATCAAGCGTACACACAATATTTTCACGGGTTCAGTGGTACGCTATCATTTCCTTCGTGATAGACATAAGTTGTGGCCAAGGGAGTGACATCAATGAAATTTAAATTCTGGGGTGTACGCGGTTCCATTCCCTCTCCAGGTTCCAAAACCGTGCGTTATGGCGGCAATACTACCTGTATCGAAATTCGCACCGATGCCAACACCCTCATCATTCTGGACGGTGGTACGGGTATCTTTTCTTTGGCACAATCATTACTTGATCAATTTCCGATTAACGCCCATATTTTTATCACCCATAGCCATTGGGATCATATCCATGGCCTGCCATTTTTTACCCCGCTTTTCATTCCCGGCAATCACGTCCATTTGTATGGCGCGACCGACCCGAATACTGGTAGCGGGATTGAACGGGTCATGGCGGCACAATTGCAATACAGCTTTTTTCCGGTACGCGAAGCGCAAATGAAAGCCGTCATCACCTATCAGCGTATGGCTGAAGGCCAGCAAATCTGTGTTGATGATGCCTGCATTACCAATGCCATCATGAATCACCCCGTGATTAATTTCGGCTACCGCATCACTTGCAATGGCAAATCGATATTTTTTACGGGTGACCATGAAGAATTTTACAACGATTATTCTCCTGGCGATCCCAATTACCAATCGGTTCAGAGCCACAATCAACACCAGCAGCAACTGATTGATGCCTGCATGGACAAGGTCGATGCCTTAATTGTTGATTGCTCCTACACCCGGGAAGAATATCCGGCCAAAAAGACCTGGGGCCATGGCACTTATGATTCCGCCATCCAGATGGCTTTACGCGTGGGTGCCAAACACCTGTATTGCACCCACCATGAGCCAACCCGCAGCGATGCCGATCTGGAATTGGTTTTTAACGAAGTGATGGCACGCTATGCCGCGCAACTCAATGGTTTGCAAGTCTCTTTAGCCTATGAAGGGTTGGAAGTCGAAGTATGAACACAGTCAATCCCAATCCGCCTGTCCCCACCGCCGCACCTGCCACCGCACCTGCCACCGCACCTGCCACATTAGTCGGCACAGCCAATCCGGCACGTAAGCCAACTGACCCGGAACAACGGGTAGAGTTTTTAAAACACTTGCAAAAAGTCACCAACATGATTCACTCGACCAATAACATCGATGAAATCATGCTTAATTTATCACTTGCATTTTGCAATCTGTTCAATGCGGATCGCTTCACGCTGTATGCCATCACCGATGAAAAAGACGCCATTATTTCAAAAGTAAAAATTGGCTTGAATTCCTTCAAGGATATAAGGCTGCCAATTTCCACCCAAAGTCTGGCCGGTTATGTGGCATTGAGTCGCAGCATTTTAAATATTGCCGATGTCTACGATGAAAAAGAATTGCATCGCTACAATAATCAACTGCATTTTCAGCAGGCGGTGGATCAGCGCACCGGTTATCGTACCAAGCAAATGATGGTGGCCCCCTTGATGGATGCCGAGAGCAAAGAATTACTGGGCGTGGTGCAATTTATCAATAATCGCAACGACCAACCCTTTTCTGACCTGTATGCCGAAGGCGTCAAAGAATTATGCGCGACCTTGGCTGTGGCATTTCGCAATCGTTTGCGCCCGCCAGCGGTGATTCGCTCCAAATATGCGGGCTTGGTGACGGAATCGATTATTTCTGCAAGTGAACTGGAACAAGCCACCAAAACCGCACGCGAAAAGGATATCGATACCGAAGAGGTATTACTTAACGACTACAAGGTGAAACTTGGCGCGATCGGCCAAGCCTTGGCCGGATTTTTCCAGGTGCCGTATGAACCATTTAAACCGGACCGAATTAAACCGATTGAATTATTAAAAAACCTGAAGCAACAATATGTCGAGCAAAACCTGTGGCTGCCGATTGAAGATGGCAAAGATGGCATCATCGTCATCGCGGTAGACCCGGAACGGGTAAAAAGCGCCAAAATCGTGGCCCAGGTCTTCCCCAAATCGCGCATTTTTTATAGCGTTACCACCCATGCCGAGTTTAACAAAACGGTAGAACAATTCTTTGGCGTTGCGACCGATACCAATAGCGTCGATGATTTACTGTCCGACATGGAAGAGCTGAGCGAAGATGGTGATGGCCCGGTCGAAGTCTCGGAAGCGGTTGAAAACGAATTGGTCAAGCTGCTCAATAAAATCATTACCGATGCTTACCGCCAAGGGGTATCGGACATTCATATCGAACCCTTGCCCGGCAAAGGCAAAACCGGGATTCGTTTTCGCAAAGATGGCTCGCTGGTGCCGTATATCGAAATTCCATCGTCCTACCGCAGTGCCTTGGTGGCGCGTATCAAAATCATGTGTGATCTGGATATTTCCGAGCGGCGCAAACCGCAGGATGGCAAAATCAAGTTCAAAAAATACGGCCCGCTGGATATTGAATTGCGGGTCGCCACCATTCCCTCGGCGGGCGGGGTGGAAGATATTGTGATGCGGATTTTAGCGGCGGGTGAGCCGATTCCACTCGAAAAACTGGGCATTTTGCCGGCCAATCTGACACGTTTGAAATCCTTGATTGCCAAGCCGTATGGCTTATTTTTTGTCTGTGGTCCGACTGGTTCGGGTAAAACCACCACCTTGCACTCGGTGTTATTTCACTTGAATACGCCGGACACCAAAATCTGGACCGCAGAAGACCCGGTTGAAATCACTCAAAAAGGTTTGCGCCAGGTGCAAGTCAACCGCAAAGCGGGCCTGGATTTTGCGACCGTGATGCGGGCCTTTTTGCGCGCCGACCCGGACATTATTATGGTGGGTGAAATGCGTGACAAAGAAACCGTGAGTATTGGGGTGGAAGCTTCACTCACGGGCCACCTGGTGTTTGCCACCTTGCACACCAATAGCGCGCCGGAATCGATTGTGCGTCTGCTCGACATGGGCATGGACCCGTTTAACTTCGCCGATGCGCTGCTGGGCATTTTGGCGCAACGGCTGGCCAAACGGTTGTGTACCAACTGCAAACGGCAATACCACCCCGAACCCGAAGAGCTTGAAAACCTGCTCACCGAATATTGCAGCGAATTACTCAATACCGAAGCCTTTAAGGCTGACCCGGCTGGCGAGCGGCAAAAAGTATTGGCGGGGTTAAAACAGCGTTACGCCAATGCGCAAGGCCAATTCACTTTATATGCGCCAGTGGGTTGTGAGCAATGCAATGGCGGCTATAAGGGCCGGGTTGGCTTGCATGAATTGATGGCGGGCACGGATAAAGTCAAACTTTTGATGCAAAGCCATTCACGCGTGGCGCAACTGCTGGCCGCTGCGCTGGAAGATGGCATGCTGACGCTGAAAATGGATGGGATTGAAAAAGTGTTGATGGGGTTGACCGATATCAAGACCGTGCGCTCGGTGTGTATTAAATAAATAGCGTGGAAGCCGAAGGCATCAATCCTTCACAAGGGTTCATAGCCACGCATCTTTGCCGCGTCCAGCAATTCGGCGCGGATGCCCACGCCCAATAATTGATACAAGCCGGTAAAAATATTCGCCACGCGCCCTTTGGTCAATCTAACCGCCTTGCCAATTTGCTCATTGGTAGCTCTGGGGTTGGCGAACAGAAAACCCAGCACCGCGTGTTGGCTGTCGTCCAAAATCGGCATGCGGCTGCCACCACATCGCCCATACGTCATCAAGCGGGTTATGGGAAAGGCTTGATGCCCGGCCACCACCATCGCCACGGCCCGGGGTAATTGTTCCGGGTCGCTATTCTTGGCAACAAAGCCATCGACTGCCGCCGTTACACAAGCATCAAAATCGCTTTGTGCCATGGTTTGGGAAAAAACAATCACCTTGCGGCAGTAGGTTTTAATCAGAGGCAAGATCTTGGTAACCCGCACACCATCTTGCAATTCCAAATCCATCAAGGCCAAATCATATTTCTTGAGTGAAAATTTCTCATGCATTTCGGCAGTGTTATGCGCAACATCCACCTCAAAATCACGTCCGAGTAGATCATTTACAACACGTTCGATGAAAGTAGAATCATCCACCAGCAAAATTTTAGGTTTCATAGCGTTAAATTTTAGGTATTTAAGAAATAAATAATACGAATAAGTTATCGACAACTCACATGTCACGGCTTTCAAGTGAAGGCATTCACTTCATTTCATGTTGAATTATCCATTATACTGGCCGCTATTGTAACCAGATTCAAGAGCGCTTGCACGGGTTTTAAGTAATGAGCAAGGTAAAAACCGGGGTAGGAAGTTCCAGGGCAGCTTGTTAGAATAGACGCTCATCAACTTT
>CAMBDR010000096.1 GCA_945864765.1 Janthinobacterium lividum
GGCAATTTCGACTTAAGGTTTTGGACTTGGCGAAGCGGTATGCACAAAAACTGAAGGTAGCCGATACAACTGTGTTAAGAGAGGCTATTGTTGACCTTGCCGAGGAATGCGGTGGCTTTAGCATTTGGTTTACGGTTTTTTGTGATGACACTGATATGTGCAAACGCCTGATTGAACAATTTACGGGCACCGCATGGGATTGTTTTGAGAACTGGGTGCCAGTTCCCAAACCTGATAGAAGCGTGAAAAGTGAGGCGATCATTAGCCCGGAATGATCGATTCCGGGCCGTCTGAACACGACCTTTTTCCGTTACCCATCACTTTTCCGCAAACGCCCGCTCAATCACAAAATCACCCGGCGTCGAAGTATTGCCCTCTTTAAAGCCGCGCTCTTCCAGAATGTGCTTGAGGTCGCGCAGCATTTCGGCGCTGCCGCAGATCATGACCCGATCATGCGCCGGATCGAACGGCGGTATGCCCAAATCTTCAAACAGCTTGCCACTGACGATCAAATCGGTAACCCGCCCGGTGTTGCGGTAAGATTCGCGCGTCACCGTCGGGTAATAGCGCAACTTGCTGGTCACCAAATCACCCAGATATTCATGGTTGGGCAAATGTTCCACCAACAAATCGTGATACGCCAATTCATCCACCTGGCGCACCCCATGTACCAGAATCAACTGATCAAACTTTTCATAGATTTCCGGGTCACGCACAATGCTCATGAACGGAGCCAGGCCCGTACCGGTCGAGAGCATGTACAAGTGTTTGCCCGGCAATAAATAATCTGCCACCAGCGTACCGGTTGGTTTGCGCCCAACGATAATGGTATCGCCAACCTGAATATCCTTGAGGCGGGAAGTCAGCGGGCCGCCATCGACCTTAATGCTGAGAAATTCGAGGTGATCTTCGTAGTTGGCGCTGGCAATACTGTAGGCACGCAACAACGGCTTACCATTCACCCGCAAACCGATCATGGTGAAGTGGCCATTGCTAAAGCGCAGTGCCGGATCGCGCGTGGTGGTGAAGGAAAACAACCGATCAGTCCAATGGTGTACGCTTAGCACTGTTTCTTCGTTTAATGTACTCATGATGGATCAATAGCCTTATATTGTAATAAATTTAATAACCGTATTCACAAAGCAATCTGGCAAACCAAGGCAGCCAAATCTACCGCACTTCTTGATCATACCAAAGCACGGCACATCCATCAAACCTAACTTTCATCAGCCAATAAGAAATCTGAAGAAATCTGATCGACGACACCATGGCGCAGCACAGCCAAACCAGAGCCGGGGAATCTATGCGATGATGTCGGCTTACTTTGCCAATTCCATGGAGAAGAAGTTGATGCCCAGATTTCACCCGCTCGCCTTTGCATTCACCGCACTGGCCAGCCTCACCCCGCTTTGCATGGCCGCAAGCCGTGGCTTTACCGTTGAAGATCTGGTAGCGATGGAGCGCATCGGTAGCCCGGTCGTCTCGCCTGATGGCACGCAGGTAGTGTACACGGTGCGCACCACCGACCTGGATAAAAATCGTGGCCGCACCGATTTGTATCTGCTCAATTTACGCGACCCCAAAGCCACCCCCGCCAAACTGACCAATGCTGGCAGCAGCGTTGATGGCAATAACACCGCGCCCGCCTGGTCGCCTGCTGGCGATGCCATTTATTTTATCTCCACCCGCTCCGGCAGCGCACAAGTATGGCGTTTGCCCGTGGCTGGCGGCGCAGCCCAAAAAGTGAGCGATTTGGCACTGCCGGTCGAAAGCTTTAAAGTTGCGCCCAACGAGCAAGGCATCGCGCTGTCGCTGGAAGTGTTCCTCGATTGCCCCGATCTGGCGTGTACCAGCGCGCGCCTTGCGAAAACAGCACAGAGCAAATCCAGCGGCATGCTATTCGATAAGCTCTTGTTCCGGCATTGGAACAGTTGGTCCGACGGCCGCCGCATGGTGCTGTTTTCTGCCGCGCTGGACGCTAACCACCATATCGCTGGCGCACCGGTCAGTTTGTCCGGCTCTCTGGATGCGGACGTGCATTCGCGCCCGTTTGGTGACCAGAATGATTATGCCTTCAGCCCGGATAGCAGCAAGGTAGTATTTGCCGCCAGAGTGGCCGGAAAAGCCGAAGCCTGGTCTACCAATTTCGATTTATACCAGGTGCCCGCCATGGGTGGTGCAGCCCCAAAAAACCTGACGCCGGACAACCTGGCCACGGATGCCCAACCGGTTTTTTCGCCCGATGGCAAAACCCTGGCCTGGCTTGCCATGAAACGGCCCGGATTTGAATCGGATCGTTTCCAAATCATGTTGATGGATACCGCAAGCGGCAAACAACGCCGCCTGGCGCAAAATTGGGATCGCTCACCCAACCATTTGCGCTGGTCGGACGATGGTAAAACCCTGTACACCAACGCCCATGATCTGGGCCAAATGCGCTTGTTTGCGATTGATGTGGCCAGCGGCGCGGTAAGTAGGCTAAGCGACTTGGGTACGGTGGCGGACTTTGATAGCCACGCCCAAAGCATGGTGCTGGCGCAATCGAATTTACGTTCGGGCACCCAACTATTTTATCGCACCCAGGAGCGGGCAAACTGGCAGCAAATCACCCATGTGAATGAAGCGGCGCAAGCCGATGTGCAATTTGCCCCCTGGCAGCAATTTAGCTTTGCTGGTGCCAAAGGCGACAAAGTGTATGGCTATGTGATGCAGCCATGGCAAGCCAAAGCGGGTGAAAAATACCCGGTAACGCTGCTGGTACACGGCGGCCCACAAGGCAGTTTTACCAATGGCTGGGGCTACCGCATCAACCCACAAGTGCTGGCGGGTGCGGGCTATGCGGTGGTGATGATCGATATCCATGGCTCGCAAGGCTATGGCCAGGCTTTTACCGATTCGGTGAGTCAGGATTGGGGCGGCAAACCTTTCATTGATTTAAAACTGGGCATGGCAGCGGCGGCCAAACAATTTGCCTGGCTGGATAGCAAAAATGCCTGCGCCATCGGCTGGTCGTATGGTGGCTTTATGATGAACTGGATTGCTGGCAATTGGCCCGATGGTTTTCAATGCATCGTCAACCACGCTGGCACATTTGACCTGCGCGCCATGTATTACAGCACCGACGAGCAATGGTTTAATGAATGGGAAAATGGCGGCACCTATTATGACGCAGCCGCCAAACATGAAAAATTCAACCCGGTCAAGCATGTTAAAAAATGGAAAACCCCGATGTTATTGACCCAGGGCGGGCAAGATTTCCGCATACCGGACACCCAATCCTTCAGTACGTTTACCGCTTTGCAACGACGTGGCATTGAAAGCAAATTATTGATATTTCCGGACGAAGGGCATATTTTCAATAAACCTGCCAATTCACTGCTGTGGAATCATACGATTTTGGATTGGTTGGGCAAGTACTTGCACAAATAGCCATTGCCCGCATCCAATGCAAAACGCCCCAATCAAGGGGCGTTTAATCATTTCGGTTCAGGCTAAAGCTTACGCCAGCTTAACAACCTTCTTGCGGCGTGACATGAAACCCAAACCAGCCAAACCTGCCAACATCATCGCGTAAGTTTCTGGCTCCGGTACGGCGCTGGTCAGTGTGTTTTTGGTCAGCGAGATTTTATCCAAAGAACCGCCGTAGCTATCCGAAGTGCCAATCGCACGAAATATCAACGATGAGGTGGAAGCCGCGCCAAGCAGGCTGATGGTTTTGGTTTGCCAGACATTGCCCGAAGCACCGCCACCACTACCAGTAAATGTGCCGACCGAAGCACCATTCCATAACACTTCAATCCCGTTCGAGGTAGTCGCCACACCGGTACGTGGCGAGTAAGCGAAACTCAGGGAATACGTGTCAATGCCAGTGGTGGCCACACTTTGGTTGATGGAACTATTGGCCGTGGTATCCAGTTCCACATAATTATTACCTTGGAAGGCCGCGCCCGCTACATTGTTGCGTAATTCAATACCTGCCGAGCCACCCGTCCAACCAGTTAAACTGGAATAGATATGCCAGGAACCAGCATTTTGTGTATTGGCCTCAAAACTGCCATTAACCAGCAACTCAATCACACCCGTGTTATTGGATGGCGCAACAGGCGCACTGGGAGCACCACCGGCGAAAGCAAACAACGGGGCAGCGAGTACGGCAGCGAGGATGATTTTACGCATAAGGCAAGCTCCTGAAGAAATATTAAATGGGTGGGATGTCGATGAAGTGAAGCATACCATGCCAAGTTTCCACGTGTCAACAATTATTTTCTTGAGGCAACTCTCTAATTTGTGCCGACTACTTTGCCAGGCGGGTGCGAATCCAATAACTCAGCGCATCCACCAGCGCCACCAGCAGCAACATGGCCAGTAACACGGTGCTGGTTTCATTCATTTGGAACAAGCTCATATGAAAGGCCAGCATTTGCCCCAGGCCGCCCGCGCCCACCACGCCCAGTACCACGGCGGCGCGGATGTTATTTTCCCAACGGTACAGGGCGTAGCTGATTAACTGCGGCAATACCTGCGGCAAGGTGGCGTAGAAAAATACTTTGGTGGCCCCCACGCCGCGCACGCGTAGCGCCAACGCGGGGCCGGGGTGGGCGTTTTCCATGGTTTCGGCAAACAAACGGCCCAGCACGCCCGAGGTATGCAGGGCCAAGGCCAGCGTGCCGGCAAAGGGGCCAAGGCCTACCGCAATCAACAACAGTACCGCCCACACCAGTTCCGGCGTGCTACGCAAGGCGTTGAGCACCAGCCGGGCCGGGCCGCGCCAAAGCGCCCGCTGTTGCCCCGCCAGTTTGCTGGCAGGCAGGGCCAACAGCAAACCCAACAACAGCGCCAGCAAGGTGCCCAGCGCCGACATGGCCAGGGTTTCCAGCGTGGCCAACAACACTTTTTGCACAAACGCCGCGCCCAACTGCGGGTGGATCAATTCTGCCAAAAATCGGCCCATGCTGGCACTGGCATCGGGTGAAAAAAATTTGGCCCATTGCAAATTGAGGCTGGCAAAACTGGCCAACACCAGCAGCAACACCACGAGCAGCAAACCATACGCACCCCGGCGCGCGCGCATGGCACTGGCGTGCGCCGCGCTCATGGCAACACCCGACGCAATGCGGCGCTGAAGGCATCGGCCAGCCATACCAGCGCCATCATCACCAGTAAAATGCTGGCCACTTCGGCACCGTTAAACATTTTCATGGAGGCATCCATCATTTGCCCCAGGCCGCCCGCGCCGACAAAACCCAGCACCGCGCTGGAGCGGATCGCGCATTCCCAGCGGTAGACGGTGTAACTGGCGAGTTCTTCGGCATTTTGCGGTAGCAGCGCGTAAAAAAACGCTTGCAAGCGCCCTGCGCCATTGCGCATCAGGCTGGCGCTGGCGTGGGTGTCGCTGCTTTCCAGAATATCGGCATACACTTTGCCCAGCATACCGCTATAACTAAGGGCAATGGCCAACACGCCTGCGGTTGGCCCCAGGCCCACCACGCGCACAAATACCAGCGCCCACACCAGTTCCGGCACGCTGCGTAGCAACATTAACAGCCAGCGCAGCAGTTGCCGCAGCACGCCTGGTAGCGTTGCCATGCGGCCAGTGAGGGCCGAGAGGGACAGCACCCGCACCGAGAGCAAGGCCATGGGCAGCGCCAGCAGCATGGCCAACGTCATGCCCGCCGTGGCAATGGCGATGGTGCGCCAGGTTTCCTTTGCCAGGGTGGTCAAAAATTCGGCATCGCGGCGCGGCGGGAAAAAGCCCGCCACAAAGTTGAAGGCTGGCTTTAAGGCTCCCGGTTCCAGCAAAAGCCAGGGGGTAAATTCGGTCAGGCGCAACATGGGCCAGAGTAGCGCCACGCCCGCCAGGGTCCAAAACACGCGCCCGGCCCAGGCCGGATCACGCCGCGCGGGGTGGCGCGGATGGGCAGGAGGATGGTTCAGCGGCAACTCATCACCTCGGGCACGGGGGGCAAAGCCAGCAGATCAGCTTGTGCAGCAGATTCGGGTGCAAATTCTGCCTCAGGATGGGCTTGAGTCTGCTGCGCTGATTGTGCTGATTGTGCGCCTTGTGCTGATTGTGCCGATTGTGCATACAGCGCCTGCAAATGTTCCGCTCTGACCTGGGCGCTGGGCAAATCAAACGCCAGCACGCCATCACGCAAGCCAATAATACGGGGGAAATGCGCCAACGCCATCTCAACATGATGCAGCGTGGCGACCAGCGTGGCCGCGCGGCTACTGGCAAATTGGCACAGAGTTTGGATGGCGTGGCGCGAGCGGGTGGGGTCCAGCGCTGACAGTGGCTCGTCTACCAGCAGCAAGTTGGCCTGGGAAGCCAATATCCGCGCCAAACCAACGCGCTGGCGCTCGCCGCCGGAGAGGCAATCGACCCGCTCAAACAGTTTGTCGGCCATATCAAAGCTGGCCAAGGCGTGCTCGGCCAAGGCAATATCTTGCGGGTAGATCAGGCTGCGCAAGCTGGCCCACAGGCTTTCGTGCGGCAAGCGGCCAGCCAGCACGGCGGTCACCACGCGTTGGCGTGGCGGCAGCGGTGGCACTTGCGGTGCCAAAAACAGCGCCGCGCGCAGGCTTTGCAGTTGGCTGCGCGATAATTGCCACGGGTCGCGCTCGCCCAGGCGCAAGCTGCCGCTGGCGGGTTTGAGCGCACAGGCCAGCAGATGCAAGAGCGTGGTTTTGCCCGCGCCGGAAGGGCCAATAACGGCCACTTGCTCGCCGCTTTCGATTTGCAAACTCAGCTCGCGTAGCGCGGGCGCAGCACCCTGCCGGGCGGCAAGGTACTGGCCCGAGAGCGCCTGCAGGTTAAGCTTCATAATTCGTAAGCTTCATAAATCGCAAGCTTCATAAATGGTCATGGCATCATTACTTCAACAACCCGGCACTGCGCGCGGCTTGTTCGATGCTTTTATAGTTTTCCGCCTTGGTGGGAATAAAGCGGCTGGCGCGTTGCAAATCGAGGATTTCTTTACCTTCGGGCGTGCTCTTGTCCAGACTCAGGAAAGCTTTGCTGAGCTTGTCACGCTGGGCGACGGGCATGTCGGCATGGACGGTCCAGTTGTAATCAAAAAAACCAGGGGTGGTAAAGAAAACGTGTACCTTTGTGGGATCAACCTTGCCTTCGGCCACAAACTTTTCCCACACCGAAATATTCAATGCGCCTGCATCCACTTTACCTGCGGCCACGGCGGCAATGGTGGCGTCATGCGCGCCGGAAAAAGCCACGCGTTTGAAATCTTTATCGGGGTCGATTTTGGCTTGCAGCAAGAAGCTGCGCGGCATCAAATGGCCGGACGTGCTGGACTGCGAGCCGAAACTCAGGGTTTTGCCTTTTAAATCGGCCAGGGTCTTAATATTGGGGTCGCTGGTAATAAAAACCGAGCGAAATTTTTCATCTTCTTCGCGTTGCACCAGCGGAATGGCTTTGCCACCCGAGCGGATACTGGCTTGCACAAAGGTAAAACCGCCATACCAGGCCAAATCCACCTGCTTGTTGGCCAGCGCTTCCACCGAGGCGGCATAGTCGCTGACGGGGAAAAATTCGACCTTCTGGCCCAGGGTTTTTTCCAGATATTTGATCAGCGGGGCAGCTTTGCGCGCCAATTCGGTGGGTGCTTCGTCGGGAATGGCGGTGACCCGAAATACCGCCTGGGCTTGGGCCAGGGAGCTGGTAAATAAGCTGGTGACTAAGCTGGCGAACATCAACAACAGTGCAAAAGCGCGAATAGTGGCAACACGACGCATGGTGGCATCCTTAAAAAAGTGATTGATACAGATTAGTTCGATCAGAAAGTGGGAATTATTACACACGAAACCGCTTATAAATACATTGCCTGCAAATTTGTATCACATCAGGTACAAGATGGACCACTTGGCGCGCACATTCCCGCTCTGCGTGAAGTCAGTGGCGATCAACGGCCAGGAAATTCAAGCCACCTGTCCAGACCAACATGCCCACCAACATTGCGCTGACCATGCCGTCCCCGCTCCACGGCAAAGCCAGGGCTTGTGCGCCGGATTTGAAGGCTTCATTAACCAGCAGCATGAGCGCCATCATCAAGCCGTATTTCAACACCAGCACGGCGGCGCTGATGCAAGGCCATGGCCAAAAGCCGGGCTTTAGCCATGGGCATGCCTGCGCGCCCAAAACGGCGCATGCGGCCAGCGCTGTTCCTGGGCGTAAACTTCCTGCCGGGTCTTCAGATAGGATTGGAACTCAGCTTGTACCATCGCTTCGTACTGTGCCAGCCCGGGCTTTTTATCGCCGAACCAGTCGCAAATCGCATACGAGGCGCACAGGCCAAAGCGCAGCGCCCGCAAGATGCCTTGCGACGACAGCGGATCGACGCTGCTGGCGGCGTCGCCCACGGCCAGCCAGCCCTCGCCAGTGCAACGCGCCAGCGTTTGGCTGTGCGCGGCGCGCACCATCAGCGCATCGGGCGCGGGGCTGCCGTCCCCCGTGTGCCCGCTTGGTGCGTGCCCGTTGGTGTACCCGTTTGTGTACCCGTTTGTGTACCCGTTTGTGTACCCGTTTGTGTACCCATTTATCGCGCAGGCCCGTTGCACGCGCCGCTGCGTGGTGGGCGCACAGGCCAGATGCCGCTGCCAGCCGTCGTCGTGCTGCAGGCGCAAGCCCCGTGCGAGGTCGGCATCGGTCATGGCCATCACCACCATGCCCTGATCGGGCAGAAAGGCAGAATACCACCAGCCATGTTCACAGGCTTCGACCAGGCTGGCACCGTGATCGGCCAGCCCCGGCGTTTGTGCGGCTGCCGGGCGGGTAAAAAAGCGCACCGCCGCCACCAGTTGGTCATGCGCCTGCGGGGTTTGGCCCAGGCGTCTGGCCAGCATGGCGCGGCGACCGCTGGCGTCGGCGACAAAGCGCGCCTTGAGCGATGGCTGCTGCCCCAGCGTCAAATGCCAGTGCCCGTCGGTTTTTTCCACGCTGCGCAACTTGCCGCGCAGCCAGCTTGCGCCACTGCTTTCGGCACTGCCCAGCAGCATCTTGTCGAAATGGTTGCGGTCCAGATGCCAGCCCTGGCCATGCGGCTGGCTAAAATATTCATTCGGTATCGCTTGCGCACTGCCCCACGCCGCCGAACTGCTGAAAACCGGCAGGTGGGGCGCGTTTTGCATCGCGCCCAGCACGCCCAACTGGCGCAAAAACGGCATCGCCAGCGGTGGCAGGCTTTCGCCCACGCGTGGCGTATCAAAATTGCCCGCATCGATCACGACCACCGACAGCGCCGGATTGGTGCGCCGCAGCGACAATGCGGTGGCCGCCCCGGCAGGGCCGCCACCGATGATCGCCACGTCCACTGCTGTCAGGTTGTTTGGCTTCATTTTAAGTATCTGATTCGACCAGAACATATTGGTTTTGCCCATTGCTGACGACAAAACCAAGCTTGTTCCATTCTGTCACCATTTGCGTGTCGCCAGCATTGGTTTGCGGCGTCGGTGACCATGGTATTTGCCCCCCGGCAACGCCATTGGTCGAACTGGTAACCATCATCGGGCGATGCACCGGCCACCAGTAGGTGGTCCAGGTCTGATCCGGGGCCGGATCACCCGTGCTGTCAAGGTACAGGTTGTTCCAGTTGGTGTAGGTGACATT